>CAIZXK010000551.1 GCA_903936865.1 uncultured Bacteroidales bacterium
TAAAATCATACAAGAAAAAGACAGCCTTCTTTTTAATATTGGATTCAATACCTGTAACATTGCTCAATTTGAAAATCTGGTAAGTGAATATTTTGAGTTTTATCATGACCAGGTTGGTATAACAAGTTCCAAATCTGCCTTTATTGAGAGTATTAAGAACGGACTTTGCAAATTAACGTATAAGCCAAGAAGAGAATTGGCTGAAAACTCGATGGAGGTTTACCCTTTAGAGAAAAATGGTGTTTTATATGGAGCAATTCAAACTGGAAAACATAATTTTTACGCCATTGAAAACGGCAAGCAAGAGTATTTAACCAGTGTTGCAAAATTCACCCACGTTTGGATCTTAGAAAATGGAAGTTGGAAATTAAGCAAAGGTTTGAGTTACGACCACAAGGATTTTGAAAAACCAATTGATGAAAATCTTTTGTTTACCGATAAAGGCGAAACAGAGCGTTGGTTAAAACAGAAACATATCCCAGCATTAGGTATAGGTTATATTAATGAGGGTAAAATTGTTCAAATCAGCGTATTTGGTGAATTAGAAAAAGAAAAGCCCGCACCATTAAATACGATTTGGAATGTAGCTTCAATGACCAAGCCTATTACCGCAATGATAACTTTAAAACTGGTGGATGCGGGAAAATGGAGTTTAGACGAACCTATTTATAAATACTATGTTGACCCTGATGTTGCTAATGACCCAAGAGCAAAAAAGTTAACATCAAGATCCATTTTGAGCCACCAATCGGGTTTCACGAATTGGCGTGGTAACAATGCCAACGGTAAATTGGTATTTGAGTTTGAACCAGGAACCAAATATCAATATTCAGGAGAAGGATATGAGTATCTGCGAAAAGCATTGGAAAAGAAATTTCATAAGAGTCTTGAAGAATTGGCAAAAGAACTAATTTTTAAACCCTTAAAAATGAATGACACGCGATTTGTGTGGGATAAAACAATGGATTCTACAAGATTTGCGAAATGGCACAACGAAAGTGGAGGGCTTTATAAAACAGAAAAGAATTTAGCTATAAATGCGGCAGACAACTTATTGACTACTGTTGAGGACTATTGTAAATTTATGGTTTTTATTATTAATGGTGCTGGATTATCAAAGGAAATATATGGAGAAATGGTTGCTGAGCAAGTAAGAATCAATGGCTTTAAACATTGGGGTTTAGGTTGGTGGATTGACGAAAATATAAATATCAATCAAGAATTTGCTTTGGTTCATGGTGGCGATGACATTGGAGTTCATACTATTGCCTTTATAATTCCCAAAACAAGACAAGGACTTTTGATTTTTACAAATAGTGATAATGGAACAGAAGCATTTGCTGACGTTTTAGTAAAATTTCTGGAGAAGAATGGGGAAGGAATTCTTAATATTGAAATGAAATAACAACTAATGCCAACAGCACCTAGCCCCAAGCCGGGTTTCGTTGCCCGCCCGACAGGAAAGTGTATATTTGAACTGTGTACCACGCGGCAACTTCGGAGGTAATCTCCCGGCCTAGGGCTAGCTGCGGCACGTTATGGCGCATAATACGGGCGACAGACAGCTTAGATATTTATACTAAGATCGTTGGAATTTGAAAAAAGCGGGTTATCTTTGGAGATAACATTCTGCAAATGGATAGACAGATAATATTTCACGGAGACTACTTTATCGACTTCTATAAAGATCTCGAGTTGAAGGTTAAACAAAAGGTAAAGCATGTACTTGAGTTAATCAGGCAAGTTGACAGAGTTCCTGAAAAATTTCTCGCCCCATTGAGTGGATACGATGGACTATTTGAAGTTAGAATTGAATGCCAGTCCAATATTTACCGGGTCTTCTGTTGTTTTGACGAAGGAAAGATGATCGTTCTTTTTAATGGGTTTCAAAAAAAGACACAAAAAACACCAAAGAATGAAATTGAAAAAGCAATGAGGTTAAAGAAAGAGTATTTTGAATTAAAAAAAATAAAAACATGACTGATTATAAAGAAATTAAAACATTTGATGAACTTTTAGAAAAAGAGCACGGTAAAATTGGAACCGACAGCCGAAATGAATATGAAGAAAATGCTCAAATGTTCATAGTGAGCGAGATGCTTAAGGAAGCAAGAAAATCTGCAAACCTGACACAAGAACAACTTGCTTTGAAAGCAGGTACTAAAAAAAGCTACATTTCAAAAATTGAAAATGCGAAAGGTAATATTCAACTATCGACACTGATTAGGATTTTCGAAAAAGGACTCAATAAGAAAATAGGACTGACCTTCTTATAATGAATGAATTACGCGCCAAAACAAAGTGTAGCAGCAATAATGGTTTCCGTGGTATTAGGGCATCCTGCCCAGCAACAAATTTTGTGGGGCTCGACAGTGATCAATCCCGCAATCCCTTAATGCTGATACACTCAGCCGTTACCGCCAATGCTAAAAAAAAGACACAAACAATGAAATCTAGCAATGAAGAAAGACCTGTCTTAAGAATAAAACTGACTTCAGCAGACAAATTATTAGAAGTAGGTGGATGGATAATTTTGAGCTTGCTCTGGGTGATTTTAATTTTGAAATTCATTAACATTCCTGATACAATCCCAATACATTACAGCGTAACCGGAAAACCTGATAGTTTTGGGAATAAAACGACAATCTTTCTTTTACCCATTTTAGGTACAATACTTTTTGCAGGCATGACAATCTTGAATAATTATCCACATGTTTTCAATTATCCTACAAAAATAACAAATCAAAATGCTGAAAGACAATACACAATTGCTACAAAGTTGATCAGGTATCTGAAGTTTATTATTGTATTGACTTTTTCCTTTATAGTATTCATGACTTTTCAAAAAGTCAATGATAAACTATCAGGACTTGGAATTTGGTTTATTCCCGTATTTATTGGACTCATTTACATACCTTTGATTTATGCCATAATTAAATTATTTAA
>CAIZXK010000552.1 GCA_903936865.1 uncultured Bacteroidales bacterium
ATTCAAATAAAATTCCTGAAAACATTAAATATAATAAAGTACTTCAATGTTATAAATATTTTAAGGAAGAGCTTGGTAAAATTGACTTTTCTGTAAGAGTTGAACTGTTTAATCGACTTTCTGATACTGAAAATAAAATTCTAGTTTTGATTGATCTTTCAGAAAAAGATAATGAACAATCTATTTTTGACACTATCAATAATGCTGGTATTAGGCTTAGTAGTGCTGATACGGTTAAAAATGCACTTTTTCAAAAAGCTATTGAGTTAATTGGAAGCCTTGATCCAGTTTTGCTTCTTCATAAAGAATTTTGGGAAAATATTTTTTCAAGTGATGAAGATTCTATAAACTTTTGGGATACTGAAAGATTAACAGGACGTTTAAAACGGGACAATATTGAAATATTATTGCATGCTATTGCAGTAATTAAAGGATTTTTCGATCCTGATAAAAACACATTATCTGATATTCCTAACCTTTTTAAAGATTATATAGATCAATTAGATAAAAATGAATTAATCGTTTTCATTAAGGATATTGCTAAATATGCAAAAATATATAGAAATAAAATTCTTTCTTTTGAAAACAGTACACTTTTTTCTTTTGACAATACACCTCAAAGATTATTCCATATTCTAAGTCAATGCGAAATTTCAACTTTTCATCCCTATATCCTCTCTTTGTATTTTAAATATGATGATGTTACAATTATTCCTGAGCTTAAAAAACTTGAAAAATATATAATTCGTCGGCTTATTACAAATCAGGATACTAAAAGTTATAACAAAACTTGTAGAGATTTCATTAATGATAGTAATTTAATCAATACGAAGAGCATTGAAATATCAGATGACTTAATTCGTGCATCTTTATTAACGATAAGTAATAAAAGTGCTTCGTTATTATTGTTTTGGATTGAATTGTATAGACGTCATATCGATACGAAACAATCGATAAAAGAACTTAAATACAATTATTCTTTGGAACATATTCTACCTCAAAAATGGGAAGAATATTGGAGCTCTGTTCCTGTGTTCGATAAAAACGCTAATCAAATTTTAGAAATAAATGAAGCTAAAAAAGAACGATATTCAAGAATATACTCATTTGGTAATATGACTTTATTAAACAGTTCCCTTAATACTTCTCTTCGGAATTATATTTTTGAAAGAAAAATTGAAGGTGAAGGCAGGAAAAAAGGAATTCAACTTTACGCAGATTTATCAATAACTAAAATTGATATTTTGTCAAATTATGATAAAGGTGATAAAGTTTGGGATGAAAAAAAGATTAATGATCGTACAAATTCTTTAGCAAAAGAAGTATTGGCTATTTGGTAAATAATTTGAAAGATATACCTGTTTAAAATCTTATAAAATGGACAGACTAACAAAAGAATTTCAAAGTAAATTTCAAGATCATTGCATTTATGATAAAACTGTTTTTGAAAACATTGATCCGAAAGTAAAACTGCATGATCAAACAAAAGAAAATCCATTAAGCAGTGCAGCAGCATGTTTAAATGTACTCGGCTCTTTAATGAATAAACCTGCGGAATTATTAACTTTCTTAAATCATTTCGGTTTAGAAATTGAAATGCTATATGAGTTCCCTTCAGATGCTAAAGTTGGTTGCAGAAGCTATGCAGATAAAGGTTATGTGGTTTTTGAATGGGTAGGTCCTCAGGAATCACCAATTAACGAAAAAGGTGGTGGTAGAGGCTTTAATAGAACGAGTATAGATGCTTATGTCCTTGCAAAAATCAATGGTAAAATAACACAATTACTTATAGAATGGAAATTTACTGAAGGCAAATCAGCAGCTTTAGCCATGGCAAAATTTTCCGGGTTTAAAGGGAATGAAAGATTAAGACGTTATTCAGATATTTTAGCTACACTACGTGGTAAAGATGATTTCCCATTTCGTTTTCAGGAAGAAAAAGGTATAGGTTTGTTTGATTTTTCAGTAGATCATCTATATCAACTAATGAGAATGACTCTTTTAGCAAAAATGACTACACCAATTTCTATAGGAAACTATACAATTGAAGATTATCGTATTGTACATTTATCACATTCTATGAACAAAGAAACTGAGATAATGTATGAAAAGTATTTACAATTTAGCCCTGGTTTAAAAAAATATGCTGGTAAAAAGCTATATGAAGTTTGGTCAGATATATTATCTCCATACGAACAGGAAAGATTCAGATACGGTCATTGGGATGAAGCAATAAAGGATATTGAAGATGAAGAATTAAGAGAATATTTGACAATAAGGTATTAACAGAATTATATACTAGCAACAAACAATATCAATCATACAAACAATTAAAAATAATAATTTATGTGTTCAGAACAAGTAATTGTAGATTACGAAGCTTTTATAAACAACCTCAATACAATTAAATCAGATAATTTCTTAAAATCAGAGAGAGGGTTGGCATATTTCGATTTTATGTATACAACATACAAATTTGTTAAAGTACATCTTAAATGTTATAAATTTAAACAGGAAGTTTCAAACACATTTGAATTATTTGAAGAAGGCTTTATTGAAGAATTCTTTGGCACTGGCGATTTAAAAGAAGCTGAAAAAAAGTTTCAGGTTATTGAAAAATTGATAAATGAAATAATCAAAGACAACAAAATTGTAGTCGACAAAGATGATGATGAATTTTAGCCTTTATTTTCTTTTATCTTACCAAAAATCTACACGATTTTTATTAGTGCTTTATTAAATGATTTTATGAATTTTTGCTGTCATTTAATTATTTTATAAAATTCGTGTAACTTGTACTGAGCGAAGTCGAAGTATTCGTGTAATTCGCGGGCAATAAATTTTTTATTTGCGGTTTTAAGGTCCTATAAAAATCGCACTGTTAAATTTGAATAAAAATACTCAATTATGCCAGATACAAAAGCCGATACCAAAATACCTGAAGTTTTCTTCTCCCCATCATCCATAGTAGCAATATTCAATGCAGCTACCGTTACAAAGGAAGAAAAGAGAATCATACATGTAAGAGGCATCTTCAAAAAATCAGGAACAGCCAATTACGGTGGTAATTTCTACAATCGGTTGAAAGACGAAGCAGGCGAAAACTCCATCACCTTAATAACCTCCGAGCTGATGCACAACCAGCTTGAAGACAACAAAACAATCGAGTTTAACGCATTTATCACACGCAGGTTAGACAAACAGGGACGTATCGAACTCATCATCAATCTCATTGAGTTATTCTCCCAGAAAGTAAACAAATACTCAGAAGAAGAAACCAAGAAAATTGTTTTAATCAACAGAAAAGTGGAAACAGGTTTCAAGGATTTGGACGCACTCATTAAGAACCGGATATTTAATAACCTGCCAATAAAGATTAAAATCATAATGGGCAAATCCGGTATTATTGATACAGATATTAAAAAAGGAATGGGAGAAGCCATCGCATTATACAACATCGAATACCACAAGGTATCCCTCTCAGCACCCGAAGAAATCATAAGCAAGATCAAAACCCTCGATACTACCGATGCCGATATTATATGTTTGGCAAGGGGAGGTGGCGAAAATCTCGATACCTTCGAAAACCTTAATATTTGCGAAAGCATTCTCAGCAGAAAAACAATAATAGCCTCCGCCATCGGTCATGCACAGGACGTAAGTTTATTTGAGAAATTAGCCGATAAAAAATTCATAACACCCACACATTTCGGCACCTACCTCAAAGAAATTTACAACAATACAATAGAGGAATTTGAAAACTCAAAAGCTAAATTAGCACAGGAAATAACAACTCAGCTCACAGCCAATTTCAGCAAACAGATACAAAATCTTAACGAACAATTATTGGCAACCAAAGAGCTGCACGAAAAAACCAAATCCGAATTAGCCAAAAACCATTCCGAGCAATTGATAACATTACAAACCAAACTCAAAAATTCCGAAGAACTATACAACAAAACAACCCAGGAAAAACTAAATCTGCATAAAACCGAAACCGAAAACCTGAAAAAACAGATACAAGACACCACAGAACTCTATCAAAAGAAACTAACCGAATTAACAGAACTGGAAAAAGAAAAAATGCTATCCCTCACCACACAGGTTCAAACGCTACAGGAACAGCAAAAGCAAAAAGACAAAATGATAGAACAAACCAGCAACCTCGCATCCACCTATCAAAAACAACTATCCGAAGCAAAATCATCATCTAACTCAGGTATAATCATTGCTGCAATTATTGCAATTATTATCGGTATAATAATAGGAATGTCTTTAAGCAAATAAAAAAATTATTTCTTTTCTTTAATATTCTTTTCCATTCCTTATTTATATTTTTTTTAATTTTACTGAAAAATTTTGGTTATGGCAGTTGATAATAAAGAACACTTCAAAAATTTTATAGCAGTATTAAAAGTCAAAAATTTTATTGATTTCGATTCTCCACTAGATATAAATAAATTTAATATTTACATAGATGCTTTTGAACTTGAATTCCAGAACAATCTGGAAGACAAAACTATAGACAATTCAAAATACATTTCTAATTTAAAAAAATCTATTGTTTCATTGATTAACTCCCGTAATAAATATTACGATAAAATAAAAGATTGGGAACAAAAATACAACTTCACCTACCCAGATTTCCCTTTAGTTGAAACGAAAGTCAAAGATAAATCAGAGGATGATTTTGACTTTGAGGAAAATAAAACAGTTTTAACGCTTAAAGACAAAGATAAACTAACACCAGAAGAGCAGCAGGATATCGAGAAAATGCAAAATGATTTTTCTGAATACATTAAAGAAGATGCTATAAACAAAGTGCTGAAAATTATTGAAGAAGAAGAAAATAATAACATTCCAGTTGATAAATGGAAAGTAGATACTTTTGCTTTATTCTTATTTTTCCTTAAAAAAGCTGGATTCGAAACTTCCATTACACGTAATCAACTTAAAAAAACCTTAATGTCAAAATACGACTATTCATTAGGGCTTGATGCACTGTATAATACTATTACTTACATTAACGGAGGCAAAAAAAAAGATCCTTTAACTATTATAAATATTATAAAAGTCATGCCACATCTCGTTGAATATCCCTTAAGTTTAATAAAAGCCTCAGAAATGTTAATAGAGTTATGTCGTAAACAAAAAACGCCCTCCTGATTTTTTTATTTATTTCCTTCATTAGTTTGCTTTTAGTAATTACAACCTCTTTACAACCTACCTTGTAATAAGTTAAATATCAACATATTACATACGTATTCCATTTATTTATTTTAATTTTGCAAAATCAATTTTGGTAATTCAATTATCAATTTTTGTAAAAATTTATTTATTAAAAAATAATAA
>CAIZXK010000553.1 GCA_903936865.1 uncultured Bacteroidales bacterium
GATAGCCTTAGTTTTGGCTTAACATCTTCAGATAATGGAGCTTATGGCATGAATACTCCTGGCTATTTCTGTATGGATAATTTTAATGGTTCAAACCCATATCTTTCCGTTAATGAATATATTAGTAAGAGTATTCAAGTTAGTGTTTTCCCAAATCCTTTTGCAGAAACAATTCAAATACTTACAAACTCAGCAACAGAAATATTTACTCTTCAGATTTTTGATTTAAATGCTAAAGAAATTTTCAAAAAAGATATTGTTAATCAGGAAAATACTATTAACTTATCTGATTTAACCCCAGGTATTTATTTTGTTAAAGTTTCAGGAAATGATTTAGATCATTATCAAAAGATTATTAAGAAATAAACAGATGAAGAAATCTATAATCCTTTTCGTTTTCAGCTTATTGCTTACTAAGCTTTTTGCACAATATCCGCCTGCTGCCGGTCAAATCGGGTCGACCGCCATCTTTAAAGACTCTTCCGTTTTTATAGAATGGGCGGCAATGTGCAATGTTACAAGAGGATTTGTAGATATTAGCGATACTGCTTTTGAAGATCCTGATTATCCCGGAACCAATAAAGCCAGTTTTGGTGATTCATCAGCAGCCTTGGGATTAGCTGATAACAATACCGTTAGCTTAGGTGATGGCGGAAGTGCTGCTTTAACCTTTTCTCATCCTGTTTCTAACGGTCAAGGATTTGATTTTGCTGTTTTCGAAAATTCATTTGATGATTTTTTTCTCGAACTGGCTTTTGTAGAAGTAAGTTCGGATGGAGTTCATTTTGTGCGTTTTCCATCAACATCACTAACACAAACAGCAACTCAGATTGCCAGCTTCGGAATCCTGGATGCTACTAAAATTCATAATCTTGCTGGTAAATATAAAGTCTTTTATGGTACTCCTTTCGATTTGAGCGATTTGCAGGATAGTACAGGAATTGACCTGGGAAATATTACGCATATCAGAATTGTTGATGTAATTGGCAGTATTAGCGAAAGTTATGCAAGTTTCGATTCGCAGGAACATATTATAAACGACCCTTTTCCTACCCCATTCTGGACTTCAGGTTATGATCTGGATGCGGTTGGTGTAATTCATAATACTACCAATACAGGAATTTGTGAGGAAGAAAAGTTGAATCAATCAGTAAAGATATATCCAAATCCTACGAGTGATTTTATGAATATTTCAGTATCGAACTCCGATAAAAACAAAATTCAGTTACTGGATTTTGCCGGTAGAATTATAAAAGAAGAGAATTTTGAAAACAATATTAAAATTGATGTAAAGGAGTTACCAATAGGTATTTATTTTGCAAAAATCTGCAATGAGAATAGAAAATACTTTATCGGAAAAGTTATAATTAATAAAAATTAAATCGAATGCATTTCAATTTTTTACAAAAAAAAATTATTTTAGTTTTCTTCATTATAGCAACAGCAAAAGTTCAGGCACAAACCGATACCATTCATTTGAAAGAAACTGAAGTAATGAGCTCAAGAGTTCCTTCCCTTTATAACGAATCAGCCAGAATTATACAGGTTATTAGTAAGGATGAAATTGCAAAAGCTCCCGTTCAAAGTTTAACAGAATTACTGGAATATGCTTTGAATGTAGATATTCGTCAGCGTGGTACTTTTGGTGTTCAGGCAGATGTAAGTATTCGGGGTGGTTCGTTTGAACAAACCCTTATTCTGCTTAATGGTGTTAAGATGAATGATCCGCAAACAGGACATCATAACATGAATTTACCTGTTGATTTGCAGGATATTGACAGAATAGAAATTTTAGAAGGTCCCGCAGCCAGAGTTTACGGAACCAATGCTTTTACAGGTGCAATCAATATTATTACCGGAAGCAAAAAAGAAAATCGCCTGAAACTTTCTTCACTTATTGGTGAGCATAAACTTTATTCAACAACTGCCTCCTTATCTTTAGGGATTAAAAATATGCATCATTATTTTTCTGCTGGCAAAAAAGCATCCGAAGGTTATATTGCTAATACCGATTTTGATATATCAAATTTATTTTATCAGAACACTATTCAATTAAAAAAATCGAGTATAAGTATGCAAGTAGCTTATAACGAAAAAAAATTTGGAGCCAATAGTTTTTATTCAGCAAAATATCCCAATCAGTTTGAGCATACCGAAGTTTTTTTTGCTAATGCAAGTTTCAAAACAAATGGTCGTTTTAAATTCACGTCCAATATTTATTATCGCCGCCATCAGGACCGATTTGAATTGTTCAGGGACAATCCACCTTCATGGTATAAGATCCATAATTATCATCTTACACAGACTTATGGAGCCGAAGCCAATTTGAATTTTAATACCTGTATTGGGAAAACTGCATTTGGAGCAGAAATTCGTTCAGAAAATATAATGAGTAATGTGTTGGGTGAACCTATGAAGGATTTATTTCCTGTTCCAGGTGAAAAAGGACAGTATTTTACCAGAAGTCATGAACGTCAGAATATTGGTTTATTTGCCGAACAATCATATAGATATAGAGATTTCAGCATTTCGGGTGGTTTGTTAAGCAACTGGAATTCTGATTTCGACAGCAAAGTTAATGCGGGTGTAGATGTAAGTTATGATATTACCAGAAACTGGAAATGGTTTGCTTCCGTAAACCAATCGATGCGAATGCCTACTTTTACTGATTTGTACTATGTTGGACCAACCAACAAAGGAAATATCAACCTGAAACCCGAAGAAGCCATTGCTTACGAAACCGGAATCAAGTTTAATTCAACTGCTGTAAATGCACATATCGCCGTTTTTCACAGAGATGCCAACAATCTGATTGATTGGGTAAAACATCCGGATTCAGCAAAATGGGAAAGTAGAAATTTAACGAATATCATTACCAATGGTTTCGAATTTTCGGCAAAGATTAATATGGAAAGTATAATAAAATCGAGTTTTATTATCAAAAACATTAAGTTGTCTTACAGCTACCTGGATTTAGAGAAAAACAGCGAAAACTATATTTCTTATTATGCCCTTGATTATTTGAAACATAAATTTACAGCAAGTCTGGAACATCGTATTTACAAACGATTAAAAGCTGACTGGGCAATGACATATCAGGAAAGAATGGGAACATATACCAACATTGTTACAAACGAAGAAACTGCTTATCCTAATTATGTTACTATCGATGCCCGTTTAACCTATCAGGCAAATGACTGGAATTGTTTTTTTGAAGCTGCCAATCTTTTCGATAATAAGTATCAGGATATTGGCAATATTCAGATGCCGGGCAGGTGGTTCAGAGCTGGCATCTCCATCAGTTTGAGTCTGGAAAAGAAAACAGCTAAGCCAGAATATGATATTATTGAAATATTATAACTTAAAAATCTGCCAGATTTGAAGCAAATAAAATGTCGTAAATTTGCAATTTAGGAGTAAAAAACAGATGAAAAATCTGGCAGATTTAAAAACAGAATAAAAAAATGAAGCATCGTTTAATTTTAGGATTTATACTACTTAATTTTCAGCTTTTGCTGATGATTGGAGAGGGGTATTGCCAGAAATTAAAGGATACCTTGATGATTGAAGGTATTACTGTTTCCGAAAAGCGGTTAAAACCCTATCAGGGATTAAAAACCAGCAATATAGATTCTTTGGTTTTGCAAAAACAGATTGGTGCTTCATTATCCGATTTATTATCGGCTCATACTTCAGTTTTTATAAAAACTTACGGTCAGGGAGGGCTCGCAACCGCTTCATTCAGGGGAACCTCTGCTTCACATACGCCGGTATTGTGGAATGATGTAGTTATCAATTCGCCTATGCTCAGTCAGATGGACTTTTCTTCCTTGCCCGTTTTCTTTATGGATGATATTAAACTGATGTTTGGTGGCAGTTCGCTTATCAATAATAGTGGTGGATTGGGTGGCAGTATTAAAATAGAAAATAAAAGCAGCAGGGATAAGCTGAATATAAGTTATATGCAGCAAATCGGAAGTTTTTCTACCTATGGTTCATACCTGGATATTGGCTTTAGAGTGAGGAAAATAAGTAGCCGAAGCCGGTTGATGTTTCTTACAGCTGCCAACGATTTTTCCTTTAAGAATATCGCATCCGGCAGTGAAATTCCCATTGAAATCAGAAAAGATGCTGCTTACAAACAATATGGATGGCTTCAGGAATTTTATTTTCTGCCAAAACCTGGTGATGAAATAGGTTTAAAATTCTGGTTTCAAAAGAATGACAGAGATATACCTCAACCTATTGTTGTATTGCCGATAGATAAAAACGAACAGCAAAAAAACTCACTTTTCCGTGGAAGTGCAAACTGGAAACATTACAAAGGTAAAGGAAAACTGGAATGCAGTCTGGCTTACATTCATGATTTTCTGAACTATACCAATAAAATTGCTTTTATCAATTCGGATAACAGAACAAATACGATTGCTGCAAATCTTAAATACCGTTATAAAGTTTCAGAGAAAACCAGCATCCAAACCGGAATTACTAATGATTATTTTCTGATAAATTCAACTAATTATCAGGGAATCAAAACCAGGAATCAGTTATCGGCTTTTGCGGGGGCAACTTCTGAAATTACAAATCGGCTGGCTTTAAATGCAGTGGTACGCAAAGAAATTACCGACAAGGATTTCCAGCCTTTTTTACCCTCATTGGGTATTGAATATCAGTTGCTGAAAAACAAAGCCTTACTCTTAAAAGCCCATATATCGAAAAATTATCATTTGCCTTCGCTCAACGATTTGTTTTGGACCCCGGGAGGTAATCCTGAGCTGAAACCCGAAGATGGGTTTTCTGCAGAAGCTGGTGCAGCTTATGAATTAAAAAAGAAAAAGCATTTTAGTATAAATACAGAATTGACTTATTTTTATACCCATATTACCGACTGGATTTTATGGCAGCCCGATCCTGTTTTCAGGTATTGGACACCGCTGAATCTGAAAGAGGTTATTTCGCAGGGTATCGAATGGTATACTACGGTGGCTTGTCAGTTGAAGAATGTAATTTTCAGATTTAATGCAACTTATGCATATACTTCAGCCCGAAATCTGAAACCGATTAATCAGAATGATGAAACCATCAGTAAACAATTGATATATATACCAATGCATTCGTATAATGCCGGATTGAGAGCCGAATGGAAACATTATTTTGTAGCTTTTTCAAATCATTTTAGCGGTAAGCGATTTACCAATACTTCCAATACACGCAATATGCCGGCTTATCAGCTGGCTGATTTTAGTCTGGGAATGGTATTTCCTGTAAAAGAACATAGCTTTTCGGCACAACTGAATGTAAATAATTTGTTTGATGTCGATTATCAGGCTATTGCATGGCAGCCTATGCCCGGCAGAAATATGGAAATAAAACTTACCTATAATTTTGCAAGGAAATGAAAATACGAATTATCCATATAATCATGATTGTGATGTTTTTGTTATCGTGCAGCAAAGACGGGGAATTCGGGGAAATAAACACCGAAAATACCGAATATATTTTCGGTAGGGGTGTATTTATCGTAAACGAAGGCAATTATACCAACGGAAATGGTTCTGTTTCATTTTATAATTTTTATACTCACAAGATTTACAACGGAATATTTGATGCTGCAAATAAAAGACCTTTGGGAGATGTGCCTGTTTCCATGGAAATTATCAATGGACTGATTTATCTGGTTGTTAACAATTCGGGGAAAATTGAAGTGGTGAATCCTGATGATTTTAAATCGGTGAAAATCATTAGCGGTTTTACTTCACCCAGGTTTATTTTGCCCATTAGCAATACAAAAGCCTATGTTTCTGATCTTCGCAGCAATTACATTTCGGTGCTTGATTTAGTAACCAATACAATTACAAAGAAAATTTATTGCGGTAAGGCTACAGACAGAATGCTGAAATACAACAACAGGGTTTTTGTGTGCAACTGGTCTGAATATTATGTAAAAGCACCCAATAATACCGTGCAGGTGATTGATTGCGATCTGGATAAGCTGGTTGATTCAGTAAAAACGGGAAAAGAACCCAACAGCATGGTGCTCGATAAGCAAAACCAACTCTGGGTAATGAGCAGCGGAGGGTATAACAATGAGGAAATTCCTGAGCTTAACTGCATTAATACTGGAAATCTGCAAATCGAAAAGAAAATATTATTTGCCAGCAAATACCTTTCGCCGCATAGCCTTTGTATAAATGAGAATAAAGATAGTATGTGGTTTATAAGCAACCACATTTACTGCATGGCTGTACTAGATAATCAGTTGCCGGCAACGCCCTTGATTTATAAGAAAAATCGGCTGTTTTACAGCTTGGAAGTATATGCTCCCGGCAGCGAATTGTATATCTCAGATGCCATTGATTACAACCAGAATGGCTATGTTTATCGTTTTACGCCTCAGGGAACTGTTATCGATTCCCTGCGAGCCGGAATTATACCGGGTTATTTCTGTTTTGCGAAGTAAGCATTATATTTCCGGA
>CAIZXK010000554.1 GCA_903936865.1 uncultured Bacteroidales bacterium
CAAAGGCTTTAGAATTATCATTTAATCCTGAAAAAATTCCAAATTAACAATTAAAATTACCTTATCAAAACAAGTTATATCCAAAAATAATTGTTAAATTATTAGTATTCATTTAAATAAAAAATAAATGCAAAGCTAAAAGGACATTTTAAAGTTAAAATAATAATTAAATCAGCAGTTTATAAAACCGATCAGTAAAATATGGAACACATTAGGTTGAACTTAGTATTCTCTAATAGTAATATATTATTTTGGTGTACTTTATAATAGCAATTCTGTTTTTTATAAATAAAAAAAGCTGCTCAATTTGAACAGCTTTTTTATTAGTAAGATTTGGTATTAAAGAACACCTTGATCTAACATTGCATTGGCTACTTTTAAGAAACCTGCAATATTTGCACCTTTAACATAGTTAACATAACCATCAGCTTGTTTTCCGTGTTTTACGCAAGCAGCATGGATATTAACCATAATATCATGTAATTTTTCATCAACTTCTTTAGCTGACCAATTGTATTTTAATGAATTCTGTGACATTTCCAAACCTGAAGTTGCAACACCACCAGCGTTAACAGCTTTTCCAGGTCCGAATAATATTTTATTTTCAAGGAATACTTCAACAGCTTCTGGTGTAGAAGGCATATTAGCACCTTCAGCAACACAAATACATCCATTTTTTACAAGATTCAATGCATCTTCTTTATTTAACTCATTTTGAGTTGCACAAGGAAGAGCTACATCACACTTAACTTCCCAAGGATGTTTTCCCTGATGGAATTGAGCATTAGGAAACTCATAAGAATATGGTTTAACGATATCTTGGTTTGAAGCTCTTAATTCTAATAAATATTCAATTTTTTCACCTGTAATACCATCTGGATCATAAATATAACCATCAGGACCAGAAATAGTAACAACTTTACCACCTAATTCAGTAACTTTTATTGCTGCACCCCAGCATACATTACCAAATCCTGATAAACAAACAGTTTTTCCTTTAAAAGTTTCACCTTTAGTAGCTAACATTTCTTTTGCAAAATATACAGCACCAAAACCAGTAGCTTCCGGACGAACTAAACTTCCACCCCAGTTAATACCTTTTCCGGTAAGAACGCCTGTATGTTCTTTTGTAAGTTTTTTGTACATTCCGTACATAAAACCAATTTCGCGTCCACCAACACCTATGTCACCTGCAGGTACATCTGTATCAGGTCCGATCATTCTCCATAATTCCAGCATGAATGATTGGCAAAAACGCATAACTTCATTGTTTGATTTTCCTTTAGGATCGAAATCAGAACCACCTTTACCACCACCCATAGGTAAAGTAGTTAAGCTGTTTTTGAAAATTTGTTCAAATCCTAAGAATTTCAATATGCTTAAGTTTACACTTGGGTGAAAACGTAATCCACCTTTGTAAGGACCAATTGCATTGTTGAATTGTACTCTGTAACCTAAGTTTACCTGTACTTTGCCATTATCATCAACCCATGGCACCTTGAAAGTTAAAATTCTGTCTGGCTCAACGATTCTGTCAATAATTCCAGCTGCTTCAAATTGCGGATTTTCATTAACCGCTTCTTCTAAAGATTCTAAAACTTCGCGAACTGCTTGTAGATACTCTACTTCACCTGGGTGTTTCTTTTCCAGGTCGTTCATTATTTTTTCTAAGTTCATTTTTATTTGTTTAAATTGTTTATACCAACTTGTTTAAAAAATAACAATGTTAATTAAATAACAATGCAAAATTACAATTATTTTTTTGACTCAAACAAGTTTTTGTCAATTATTTTTCAAAATTAGAAAAAATTCTTTTACGTGAAATACTTAATATGCTTTTTTTTTTATATTTCTTTATCGTCTATTGATTCTGAGCATTTTAAAACAACACCTTTATTTTTCTTACCATCTATTTTAATTACCAATGGTTTTGTAAAGCGAACATGCCTGATAAATTCATCTTCGTAGTATGGAATTAGTAAAGATAAATACTCCAAATCATAAAATCCATCATTAATAAATGGATTGATTGTGAAATAACCTACTCTGAATGAGGTGAGATTCTGGAAAAAATGAGTTCCCTGTGAAGGATCAATTCTATAATTTTTTAATCCAGATTCAACTATTAATCGTGCAGCTGAAATCTGAGGCCATTTAACTGGAATTCCAAGCCATGGGTCACTTGAGCCCCATCTCCCTGGACCAACAAGAATATATTGTCTTTCCTCTTTTATAAATTTATCGTTTAATCGTCCAATGTCTTCTACCATTTCATGACTTTTTGATGGGTCAAACGATTCAGGTTTAATATATACAATATCAAATATGTCTTCAATTATTCCATTTCCAAGCGCTGAATCACAAATTATTATTGCTTCTTCTTTTGTAATTTCATCCAAGTTTTCTTTAATGGTTTGATCGTTATCAACAATAGGTCTTATCTGCAACAAGTTAAAAATATAGGGAGCGTTTCCCGGAACATCCAAATCAACTGCAAATTCAATTTCTACTGGTTTGTTCATTTCCCTTTGTGCAATTTCCAACACATCTTTTAATATATCGGCTAAAGGAAAAGAGTTGTAGTTTAATATATTGGAAAAAGTAATCAGTTTTTTTCCATCATGTTGAATTCCATTTCTTATTATATTACTTTGATAATCATAAGTTGAAGCAATCATTTTTATTGAATTGTCTTTTTCAGCTTCTTTAATAGGTAATTTTAAAATGTTAATTCCATCATCAACGCAAGCTTTAAAGCTATCTTTATTCAAATCAAGTGCATAAAAATGTTTTTGAGATTCTCTAAGTGACATTTCTGTTGAAGATAGCTGTAATACTTTCTGAGGGTAATGTGGCGAAAATCTAAGGGTATTGCCTCCATCAACGATATATTTGCCCAGTCCCAATGCAATATTTACAATTCCGTCTTCAGGTTTTTCTGGAGCAATCGGATAAAAATTTATTGAACGTGCAACGCCAGATATAACAGGATAAAACCGATCATTATAAGGTTGTCCACAAACTTCCTGCATAACAATTCCCATTTTTTCTTCATCAATAACATTCTTTGTAGCTGTCATATAAGATTTGCTATCCTTAAAATATACCGAAGCATACACACTTTTTATAGCAATACTTAATTTCTCAATCATTATTCTTTCATCATCTAAATGAGGAATCATATAAGTTGAATATATACCAGCAAAAGGTTGGTAATGAGAATCTTCTAATAAACTGGATGACCTGATTGCAATTGGTTTTTTAACAACACAAATAAATGCATATAAATCTTCATGAATTCTAAATGGTAAACGAGCTCTTACAAAACTTTGTAAAATTTCTTCGTTTGAACTTTCTGATAAAGCGATTTTATAAAGTTCATTTTCCTCCATGAACTCGTCAAATACATCAGTTCCAAGTACAACTGTACGAGGAATTGTTATAACGACATCATCGTATTTATCAACCATTCTATTGCGTTTAAGCAAAGAATCAATAAATGCCAAGCCACGTGCTTTTCCTCCGATAGATCCACTCCCAATTCTTGTAAATATTAAATATTCATCAAAGTTATCTCTATAAAAATCAGCAATTACGCCTCTTCCTTTATTCGTTCTATATCTTGCAATTGCATCAAAAATATACCTCCTAATCTCATCCAGGTCATTGAAATCTTCAAATTTTAAAATTTTAAACATTTCTGCAATTGGAAATATTGCTCGGGCATTTAACCATTTGGAAAAGTGATTATTGCTGATATGAAAGAAGAAAGAGTCATCAGGAATATCAAAAATTCTGTCTTGAAGATTCTTAAGATCACTAACCCTCATTATTTCTTCTTTAGAAAAAGGATTTCTGAAAACAAAATCTCCAAAAGAAAAATGTTCAAGTATAAAATTCTTTAATTCATGTGAATATGTTTTTGAATTTTTATCTATAAATCCAACATTTAATTCTGAAGCTTTTGAACGATTTTCAGATTCAGATGATTGCAATAATATCGGTAAATCTTTATCTGCATTTCTTACTATTTCACAAAACCTAATACCTGCATTTTTATTCATAACGCCATAGGTTTTAAAACTAATATCGGAAATAATCCCTAATAGATTTTTTTGATATTTTTCATATAAAGCAATTGCTTCTTCGTAATTTGTGGCCATTAATATTTTTGGACGACCTCGCATCCTAAGCATTTTTTGATGTTCATTTAATCCTTCCGTCATAAACTTCAATGATTGTTTGAAAATCAACTTATAAAGATTAGGTAAATAGCTTGAATACAGTCGAATGGAATCTTCAACTAAAAGTAAACACTGAACGCCAACTTCATTTACATCATGATCAACATTCATCGTATCTTCAATCAATTTAATGATAGCCAACATTATATCAGCATTTCCAAGCCAACTGAAAACATAATCAATGGAACTCATATCTCCCGAATCCAGTTTTAATGAAACTTCACGGGAAAAAGGAGTTAAAACTACAATTGGTTTGGTCGGATATTTTGTTTTAATTTGTTTAGCAAATTCAAAAACATCAGTATCACCTAAGTCTAACATAGTTATTATCAGATCGATCTGATCTTCCCTTAATATTTTAAAGGCTTCATCGGCAGTTGAAACTTGAATAAAATGAGGAGGATATCTTAAATTTAACGAAACATACTCATTAAATATTTGCTCTTCAATGCGTCCATCTCCCTCTAAAGTAAAAGCATCGTATTTGCTACATATTAATAATACTTTACTTATCCGTTTGGTCATCAGGTTATCAAACGAGGTTTCTGTAAAATAAAATTTCTTAATATCCTTTACTTTTTTTCCTCTTTGCTGCATAAATATTATTTGTTTTTTTCTTGATAATTGAATATGTTGTTGATTATAATTATCTTTTGTTATTCAGATAAAATATTAATTCTTTTTTTATTTTAATATAATTATTCCTTGCTTATTACAGCCATTCTTTTTTTCCCATCCATTTTCACTATCAATGGTTTATTGTATCTGATATGCTTGAAAAAAATGGTTTGATTTATTAGCTTTTCATTTTCCAAAGCTTGCCAGTTTATGTAGCTATCATTAAGTTCTTGTTGTACAGAAAAATATCCAACATTTAAAGAAGTTACATTATGGAAAAAATGAGAACCGGAAGATGCATCCAAAGGAAAATCTTCAAGACTTGTTTCTACAATTACTTTTGCATTAGAAATTTGTGTC
>CAIZXK010000555.1 GCA_903936865.1 uncultured Bacteroidales bacterium
GACAATAATTTCTGTGCTTCAACAGCAAATTCCATAGGAAGTTTATTCAGTACTTCCTTTGCATAACCATTTACAATTAAGCCTATTGCACTTTCTGTTGAAATTCCTCGTTGCTGGCAATAAAACAATTGATCTTCAGATATTTTAGAAGTTGTTGCTTCATGTTCAACAATTGCGGAACTATTTTCAGTTTTTATATAAGGCCAGGTATGTGCACCGCATTTATCACCCATCAGCAACGAATCGCACTGGGAATAATTACGTGAATTGGTTGCATTTTTTGAGATTTTAACCAGTCCACGATAGCTGTTATTGCTATAACCTGCTGAAATTCCCTTAGATATAATTGTACTTTTGGTGTTTTTTCCCAAATGTATCATTTTACTACCCGTATCGGCTTGTTGATGATTATTAGTGATTGCTACTGAATAAAATTCTCCTACCGAATTATCTCCTAATAAGATACAACTTGGATATTTCCAGGTAATCGCAGAACCGGTTTCAACTTGAGTCCATGAAATTTTAGAATTGCTTCCTTTGCAGATTCCACGTTTAGTAACAAAATTATAAATTCCACCTAAGCCATTTTTATCGCCTGGATACCAGTTTTGAACAGTTGAATATTTTACCTCAGCATCTTTTAGTGCAACGATTTCAACAATAGCTGCATGAAGTTGGTTTTCATCTCGTTGTGGGGCTGTGCAACCTTCCATATAACTTACATAAGCACCTTCATCTGCAATAATAAGTGTTCTTTCAAACTGACCGGTATTGGCTGCATTAATTCTGAAATAAGTTGATAATTCAACAGGACAACGCACACCTTTTGGAATGTAACAGAATGAACCATCACTGAATACAGCTGAATTTAATGCTGCAAAATAATTATCACCATAAGGAACTACGGAACCCATATATTGTTTTACCAGATCAGGGTGATTTTGAACAGCGTCGCTAAATGAACAAAAAATGATTCCTTGTTTTGCCAGGGTTTCTGTGAAAGTAGTTTTTACTGATACACTATCGATTACAGCATCAACTGCAACACCCGAAAGTTTTTTCTGTTCGTCTAATGAAATTCCCAATTTCTTGAAAGTTTCCAATAAAGCAGGATCTACTTCGTCCAAACTATTCAGTTCTTTTTTCCTTTTTGGAGCTGCATAAAAAATAATTTTTTGATAATCAATTGGAGGAATATCCAGATGTGCCCATTCTGGCTGTTTCATATCCAGCCATTTACGATATGCTTTAAGTCTGTATTCCAACAAAAATTCAGGTTCGTTTTTTTTAGCTGATATGAATCGGACAGTATCTTCGTTTAACCCAACAGGAGCTGTATCCATCTCAATATCTGTAACAAAACCATATTTATATTCGCTGTTTGTTACTTCTTCTATGATGTTGTTTTTATCGTTAGTCATTAAGTTTGTCTTTATCTAATTTAGATTAAATTTAAATAAATGAAAGTGCAAAATTATATTTTTTGAAATTCATGTACAATAAAATCTGTTTTTTTACTGTAAATAAACAAAAAGTATATCGAAAAGTTTGATAATTTTGCAGTTGGAAAAGTAATTATTGAAAAAGAATATGTTTGAAGACAGATCAAAAAAAAGAACTGAATTAGGGGAATTGGGAGAATTTGGTTTAATTGACCATTTAACAAGAGAATTTAAGCCAAAAAACACATCTACAATTAAAGCTGTTGGAGATGATGCCGCAGTAATTGACAACTCAAATACAATGACTTTAGTGTCAACAGATTTGCTTGTTGAAGGCATTCATTTCGATTTAAGTTATACTCCATTAAAACATTTAGGATATAAAGCTGCAATAGTCAATTTTTCGGATATTGCCGCCATGAATGGGACTCCCAGACAATTAGTGGTAGGTTTGGCAGTCTCTAATCGATTTTCAGTTGAAGCTTTAGCTGAATTGTATGATGGAATAAAATTAGCTTGCGATAAATATCATGTTGATTTAGTGGGTGGTGATACTACTTCGAGCACTTCTGGCTTATTTATTTCGATGACTGTAATGGGTGATGCAGCAAAAGAAGAAATTACCTATAGAAATGGTGCTAAGGAAGGTGATTTATTGTGTGTTAGCGGAAGTTTAGGTGCAGCATACATGGGATTACTTTTGCTCGAACGCGAAAAAGAAGTTTATAAAGCAAATCCTCAAATGCAACCTGAGCTTGAAGGCAATGACTATGTATTGCAACGTCAGTTAAAACCCGAAGCACGAGTTGACATTATTAAGCTTTTAAATGAAAATAAAATTAAACCGACTTCGATGATTGATATATCAGACGGTTTAGCTTCTGAAATACTGCATATTTGCAAACAATCTGAAACTGGCTGTAATCTTTATGAAGATAAAATTCCAATTGATGCAGAAACAGCTTTATTGTGCGAAGAATTTGAAATTATTCCAACAGTTGCCGCTTTAAGTGGTGGTGAAGATTATGAATTGCTTTTTACAGTGGTATTGAATGATTATGAAAAGCTTAAGGATTTGAAAGAGATTACTGTAATAGGTCATATTACAGATAAAAACAGCGGAGCAAATCTAATAACAGAGCAAGGAACAGTAATTCCATTAAAAGCTCAGGGTTGGGATGCCCTTAAAGAATAAAAGTTAGTTTATTTATTATCCTTTTCAAATAATTCATGCATTACTTCACCTTTCATATAAGTGGTTTTAATCTGCAAAAGCTCTGCTATTGTAGCAGGTATATCTATTAATTCCCGTTTTGTATCAATTATCTGCCCTTTTTTAAAATCAGGACCATAAGCAAAGAGATTGATGTGTCTGCACCCTAAACATTTATCACCATGAGAGATAAATCCATCAGCAATAGAATCCAGATGCCTTCCATGGTCATTTGTAATAAATAAGGTGGTTTTATTTTTGTAATAAGAATCATTTCTTATAAAATTCCATATCTGAAAAGCATATCTGTCGGTATTTATAATACCTTGAATATAACTGTTCCAATTGCCTGAATGAGCCGAAAAATCAGGATCTCTGAAGCTGAATAAAACAAGTTTGGGGTGATGTTCGGTAAGTATCTGAATCAATTCATTATAACTCGTACTATCCTCTCTGTATCCGCTCCCCAAGCCACTTATACCACAATTTGTTGAAGGTAACCCTTTATTATTCCAACCTCCTATATTGCAATTGTTTAATGATTCAAGTTTGTCTTTGCTACTAATTATCCATGATAAATTTGCTTTTTCATACTTATGGTAGTTCCAGTATTGGAAAATAGAAGGGAAAAATGGATTTTCATTACCTGAATTGTTTATTTCCTGGTAGTTGCCTGTTGAAAGGCTGCAATGACCAGCAAGTGTATATGTTGGTCCGTTGTTATAAAAATTAGTATTTACAATACCCGTTTTTGAAATTTCATTTGCAAAATATGGAATATATTGATGCAAGGTATCACCCCAGGTTTCTGAATATCTTGCCCCATCAATCACAACTACAATTACATTTTCAGTTTTATATTTATCAGGAATTGATTCTTTTCCACACGAAAAAACAACAAGAATACTTAGCAAAATCAGAAGTAAAAAGGTATATTTTTTCATGATTTTTTTTAAAGTAAATTACTTTTTATGATACAAAGATAATGATTTTTTGATAATTTATTTAATTTATCAAATCTTACAGATTCTTATAAAGCGAAGTATGCTTAATCGATATTTCGCTTTGAATGAAACAATCAATAATTAGTTGATAGCAATTAATTTAGTAAATTGATGGAAATTATTATAACTTTGCTGATGGAAACTTAATTACTTCAACTATATGAAGAAATATATTCTTTATCTGGCAATAATATTCATTTCAAACAATTCGTTTTCACAAACTAACTTTACTTTTTTATGTGATACAGATTATTTTGAACTTAATGGTAATTTGCTGAATTTAAGAAAAAATAAGAGTTCGTACAACTCTGAATTTGAATTAAGAATCTGGTTTTCAAATGGAGCTGTAATACCTCATAAAGATTATTTAATCAATTTAATTTATAATGACAATAAATGGGAAGGATTATCTTACACCTTTCTACATAAAAATAAAATAAAGATCAGGTGTTTTAAAATTCAAAATGTTAATTTTGATTCTTTATTTACTATTCTAATAAACAATGATTTACTTAATTTACCCAGACAGGGTGTTTTAAAGTATAGAGCATTTGAGGAGAAAGAAAGTGATTTAATAATTATGGATGGAACAACTTATAGATTTGAATTAATAACACCTTATTGTCGAAGAAGATATGAATATTATTGCCCTCAGGAATATGCTAAACATTATAATTATAACGAATATAAGAATGTGGTTAATATTCTCAAAAAACTATTTTTAATAATTAATGATGATTTTGTAGTACATTAGAAAGGCGAGACTATCACTTTTTCCGATTTCCCATTTAACTGATTTTCCCTATCTTTGCAAAAATTTTTTATTTTATGAGTTTAGAATTGAGCGAACAAGAGTTATTCCGCAGAAAATCACTGGAAGAACTCCAGAATGCAGGTATCAATCCATATCCTGCCGAATTAGTTGAAGTAAATGCAAAAACAACCGAAATATTAGAAAAATATCCAACAGATAATACACTTTTTCAGGAAGTTAGTATAGCAGGA
>CAIZXK010000556.1 GCA_903936865.1 uncultured Bacteroidales bacterium
ATGCCCGCCATGCCCACCATGCCCACCATGCCCACCATGCCCACCGTGCGACTCGTGGCCGTGGTGTGCGTCTCCGTGATCGTCGTGCCCGTGGTCGTGGCTGTCGATCGCCGGCCGGGCGATCTGGTCCCGCACGAAGAGGATCATCGACTCAAAGAGGTTTGTGAACGCGCCCTTCGGGGCCTCGCCCGTCCGCAGTCGCTTGGCGAGCCGGGAGAAGATCATCAGCAGGATGCCGGCGAGCAGCAGTTCCAGCAGCATGTATTTCGAGATGCAAAAGCCCGACTTCTTTTCGTAGAGGCTGTCGAGCGTGCCGAACGGCTGTGGGATCAGAATCTTGCCTGCCATGGCATCGTTGAACTCGGCGACGGACGGCATCGGGAGGTGCTCACGCTCGTACGGCGTGCGCAGGAACGCCGGCACGTCGTCGAGCGTCTGCCAGGTGCGCGGCCAGAACGCCTTGGGAACTTCGAAGAAGTAGGCGTCTTTGAGGTGGTAGATCGGGTTGTGGTCGGACATGATGACCGGCGATTCCTGAACGATCATGCGGCGGGAGCCGGACGCGACGGCGCACCCGGGGCCGAGAGTGTGCTGCACGCGGCCCGATGGCGTCAATTCGCCCTCGTCGAACCCGCTGCTGGCTGGCTTCCGCGCGACCCCATAATGTTCAGAATCACGTCGGCTGCAAGGACGGCGAGATAGAACGCCACCAGCATCCCCCCTGCCCCGGCCTCCCGAAGCCGCAATCCGGCTGGCGTTTGCAGCCAACCAAGCGCCGCCAAGGCCGGGAAAATTCTGAGGGCGACGACCGCCAGGGCCGCGGAAACCCGGGCCGCCGGCGTCGTCCCCCGCAATTGGGCCACGGCCCAGCCCGCAACACCCCCGCCGAGGCATACCGCCGCCGCAAAGCCCACCGCCTCGGCCCGTCCGGGACGACCGGCCCCGGCCGTCCACGCGATACCCGCGGCGACCGCGAGCACGGCGGCCTGGACCGCCATGCCTTTGAATGTCGACGCGGGGATTGGATTCCCGGAAGGAGTCACGACCTGGCCCTCCGCGTGCGGGTTGCCAACTGCCAGAGCGAATAGATGGCCAGTCCCAGGCCCATCACTGAAATCAGTGATGCTAAAAATGATTTTAACCTAAATATTCCAAGATATATTGACAGCCAGGAAATAGAAGACATACAGGATATTGAAGCACATTTAATGGGTGGAATTCCCAATGCAGATATTGAAGCTTTGAATGAATATTGGGAAGTATATCCCAGCTTAAAATCTGAACTTTTTGAAGCAAGTACAAGGGAACATTACAGTCAATTAAAAATAACCAAAGACAGCATCAAGCCTGCTATCTTTTCACACCCTGAATTTGTTCAGTTTAGCAAAGAAATGGATGATTTGTTTACTAGCTGGAAAACACGAAATACCCAATTTCTAAAGACATTGAATATTGGCATTAAGCCAAAGAAAACAATACATGCAATTTCGGAAGATGTGTTGCAAACTTATACCGATAAAAAACTGATGGACAATTATGCTGTTTACCAGCATCTGTTGAATTACTGGGACGAAGTAATGCAGGATGATTGCTATTTGATTGCAGTTGATGGATGGAAAGCAGAACCCTATCGAATGTTGACCACAAACAAAGCAGGTAAAGAAACCGATAAAGGTTGGGATTGTGAACTGGTTCCGAAAACACTGGTGATTGACCATTATTTTTCTACCGATAAAAAAGCCATTGAAAAACTGGAAGCTGACAGGGAAACCATTGCAAGCCAGCTTACTGAATTAGAAGAAGAACACAGTTGCGAAGATGGCTATTTTGCTGATTTTGACAAAGTAAATAAAGCAAATGTGCAAAAACGACTGAATGAATTAAAAGCAAAAAAACTAAAGCCTGTTAATAAAGAAAAAGAATACAGTATTGCCGCAGAATCTATTTCAGAATATGAAGTTTTGAATACTGAAAAGAAGATGTTTGAACAATACCTAAAACTGATTGAAAACCAATTAGAATTAAATAAAAAAATAAAAGATGCTACAATAGAACTTGATACTAAAGCATTGCATCGGTACAAAACACTTACCGAAGAAGATATAAAAGAATTGGTAGTGGATAATAAATGGATGGCAAGCTTACAGAAAAGTGTAAAGACCGAAATGGAACGCATCAGCCAAAGACTTACCCAACGTATTAAAGAACTAGCAGAAAGATATGAAACACCTATGCCAAAACAAACTGCTGATGTTGCTGAATTGGAAGCCAAAGTTAATACACATCTTGCTAAAATGGGTTTTATATGGAACTAAGAGCAGGATATAAAAAAACAGAAGTAGGTGTAATTCCTGAAGATTGGAAAATTGGGAATATCCTGAATAATTCTACTTTAAAAGCTAGAATAGGATGGCAAGGATTAACAACAGCAGAATATTTAAAAGAGGGTAATTATTTTCTTGTTACAGGTACAGATTTTTTTGATGGAAAAATAAAATGGGAAACTTGTCATTATGTTATAAAAGAAAGATATGTCCAAGACCAAAATATTCAATTAAAATATAAAGATATTTTAGTTACAAAAGATGGAACAATTGGTAAAGTTGCATTTGTTGATAAAATCACATTACCTGCAACTTTAAATAGTGGTGTATTTGTTGTAAGACCAAAAAACAATTCTTATAATCCACAATTCTTATATTTTGTTTTGAAATCATTTTATTTTGATATATTTTTAAATGAATTAGTTGCAGGTTCAACAATACTTCATTTATATCAAAAGGATTTTGTTAAATTTAAATTTCCAATACCTACCATCAAAGAACAAACCGCCATTGCCAACGCCCTATCCGATGCAGATGCTTTGATAAGTAGTTTAGAAAAACTAATTGTAAAAAAACGAAATATCAAGCAAGGGGCAATGCAGAAGCTCTTGCAACCTAAAGAAGGATGGGAAGTGATGAAGTTGGGGGAAGTTGCGGAAGTAAAAAGTGGCAAAAGACTACCATTAGGGAGACAATTAACTGAGAGAATAACATCACATCCATATATTAGAATATTAGATATGTTTAATAACGGTATAAATTTAACGGATATTAAATATGTTCCTGAAGATGTATTTCCATATATTAAAAATTATAGAATTTTCTTAGAAGATATTTACATTTCAGTTGCAGGAACACTTGGATTAGTAGGTCGTATTCCTGAAATTTTAAATGGTGCAAATTTGACTGAAAATGCCAATAAAATTACTAATATAAAATGCAATATTAATTTTTTACTTTTTGTATTAAGATCAGATTTCATCCAAAATACTATTGATGCAGAAAGAACACTTGGAGCACAACCTAAATTAGCATTAATCAGAATTAGAAATTTTGAAATCCCCTTTCCTCCAAAAGAAGAACAAACCCGCATTGCCACTATACTTTCCGATATGGATTCAGAAATACAAGCATTGGAAACCAAATTAGAAAAATACAAAAACATAAAACTGGGGATGATGCAGGAATTATTAACAGGAAAAATACGATTAATATGATAACTACTTATTCTTTGAATGATGAAAGTACTAATAGAAATATTTTTTAATGTATTAATGGTAATACTAATGGATATAGAGATAAAATAACTAATGTCACTATTACCAATAAACTTGTTTTATTGGAGAAAGTGACATATCTTTGCGGTATTAAATAAACAAATGCTGTTATGGCACGAAAAACGATTGAAATTGCAACTGCTTTTAAGGGTAAAGCTACAATTACAAAAGAAGAACTTTATGCGTATATTCATAGTATTGATAATAGTGCTTCTGATGATAGTATTCGTCAACGTATTTCAAGGTATAAAAGTTCAGGACTTATTATAAGCGTTAAGAAAGGGGTTTATGCTTTTTCCAGCAAACCAGTTTATATGCATACTACCGATAAATTTCTATTGAAATTGTCTCATCTTTTTTCCGTGCAATATCCCGAAATAAACTTTTGTGTATGGTCATCAGCTTGGCTGTATGATTTCACCGTTCACCAACCTTCACATTTTTTCTATGTTATAGAAACAGAAGCAGATATGGTTGAAACAGCCTTTAATCTTTTAAAGGATAATGCCTATACAGCTTTTTTGAACCCCGACGAACAAACCATACAACTATATGTAATGGGTGAAAAAAATCCAGTGATTGTAAAGCAATTGCTTACCCGTGCTCCTTTATCGAAAAATAAAAAAATTAAACTACCTTCACTCGAGAAAATGCTAGTAGATGCATATTCTGACAAAAAGATGTTTTATTTTATCCAGGGTAAAGAATTGCAAAACATTTTCAAATTTTCGTTTAGTAAATATAGTATTAATTTGTCCAGTTTACTTAATTATGCTAGCAGAAGGGGCAATGAAAAAGAAATTACAGATTTTATCTTGAAAAATGTTCCAAATGCAAACAAAATATTAATAAATGATTAGCAGTAAATCATACACAAAAGAATGGATTGAATCTTTTCGTAAGCAGAAAGATTATAAAACAGTGAATCCGCCCCTGTTCGAAAAAATGATACATGCCTTTTCTCTTCTTGAAATGTTGGCAGGTTCTGGTTTCGATTTTATTTTCAAGGGTGGCACTTCGCTTTTACTAATGCCTGTGGATTCAGACAGATTTTCTGTTGATATTGATATTATTACAGAAAAAACAAAAGAAGAACTTGAACTATCCATTGAAAAATCTATTGGTACAAGTGTTTTTTCTTCATTCCATGAAGATAAAGGAAGGACAAATTCAGGTGGCATTCCCAAGGCGCATTATATTTTCGATTTTAATCCTAATTACAACAAAACAGGTACGATTTTACTGGATGTTTTATTTGAAAAAAATCCCTATCCTACATTAACAAAAACAGATATAAAATGCAATTGGATTGATACAACAGCCCCTTGGCTACAAGTTGCAATTCCATCAATAAACGCTATACTTGGCGATAAACTTACAGCATTCGCACCAACTACAACAGGAATTCCTTATTGGTTAAACAATCCTGAAACTCCAGATAAACGGCTTGAAATCATAAAACAACTATACGATGTTTCAAATTTGATAAACCACTGTAATAATACCAATGAAACTAACATTGTATTTCAGACGATTGCAACAAATCAGATAAAATACAGAAAGCTTGCAATTACTGTTACTGATGTTACTGATGATATATTCAGAACTGCTTTAATCCTTGCTAAAAGAGAAAAAAACACCACCCAACTAGAAATGTCATACTTTGATGATTTGCAGAAAGGTATAAAAATGTTTGAAGGACATTTGATTAAAACAAAGTTTCGGATAGAAAACGCTATTGTTGCATCAGCCAAAACCGCTTGTTTTACGCAACAACTGAAGATTGCAAAAGATATTCCTTTCGAATTATTCCAGCAAAATTCAGAAGTATTTAAAAAGGATATTGTAAACACTGATTTCAATTTTCTGAATCGCTTTAAGAAAACAAATAATCAGGCATATTTCTATTGGTATAAATGCCTTGAGTTGATGAATCTTTTAAATTAATGATGCCATGAGTAAAGTCGGAGAAATAGAACGAGCAACCCAAAACCGAATTGTTCAATTGTTTCAAAAGCAATTGGGCTATGATTATCTTGGTTATTGGGAAGAAAGGGAAAATAACAGCAATATTGAAGAAGCAGAACTAAAGAAGTATTTACTTGGAACAGGCAAATACAGTGAAGACTTGATCAATAAAGCCATTTTCGCATTAAAAAAGGAAGCCAGCATTAACACTACGGATGACCTTTATTCATGCAATCAGGAAGTATACTCTATGCTACGCTATGGTACGCCAAAAAAGGCAGAAGCCATGCACAAACCCGAAACCGTTCGTTTTATTGATTGGGAAAATCCATTGCTGAATAATTTTGCCATTGCCGAAGAAGTTACTATAAAGGGTGCTAAAGAACGTCGTCCAGATATAGTTTTATATATCAATGGAATTGCAATTGGAGTACTTGAATTAAAGAAAGCAAGTGTTTCAGCCAGCGAAGGTATACGACAAAATTTAAGCAATCAACTTCATTTGTTCAATAAAGCATTTTTTACCACTGTTCAATTAGTTTTGGCTGGAAACGACAGCAATGGCTTGTATTATGGGACTACCAAAACAGAAGAAAAATATTTTTTAAAATGGAAAGAAGACAACGATGTTTACAATCCTGATGAAATATTATTGGATAAACACTTATTGCAATTTTGCGACAAGGAAAGGCTACTGGAATTAATCCATAATTTTATTATTTTCGATTTTGGGACTAAAAAATTATGCCGTCCAAACCAGTATTTTGGTATTAAAGAAGCCCAGAAATACATTAATCAAAACGAAGGTGGCATTATCTGGCACACCCAGGGTAGCGGGAAAAGCCTTACTATGGTTTGGTTAGCCAAATGGATACTGGAAAACAAACCAAAAGCACGCTTGCTTATAGTTACCGATAGAACAGAATTAGACGAACAAATAGAAGGAGTTTTCAATGGTGTTGGCGAAAAGATTATCAGAACCAAAAGTGGAGCAGATTTACTTTCACATTTAAACAATACTTTTCCACGCTTATTATGTAGCCTGGTTCATAAGTTTGGTGGTAAAGATGAAAATTCTGTCAATGAATTTATTGAAGAACTTAAAATCCCCAAAGACTTTAAACCCAAAGGTGACTTTATAGTATTCATAGATGAATGTCATCGTACCCAAAGTGGTGATTTGCATGATGCAATGAAAAGTATACTGCCAGATAATTCCATTTTTATCGGATTTACAGGTACACCATTATTAAAAAAGGATAAAAAGAAAAGTATAGAAGTTTTCGGTAGATACATACACACCTATAAATTTGATGAAGCTGTAAAAGATGGTGTTGTGTTGGATTTACTATATGAAGCCAGAGATGTTGACCAGCATGTGCTAGACCAAAAGGGTATTGACAACTGGTTTGAACTTGTTACCTATGGGATGAATGACCTGCCAAAAGCAGAACTTAAGCAAAAGTGGGGAACCATGCAAAAAGTATTAAGTACCAAAAGCCGATTAGAAAGAATTGTATTTGATATAAAGAAAGATTTTTTAACCAAACCCAGATTAAAAGACGGAAGAGGAAATGCAATCATAGTTTCACGAAGCATTTATGAAGCCTGCAGATACTATGATATATTCCAGAGCTTTGGATTAAAAAAATGTGCAATAATTACAAGTTTTGTGCCTAATGAAAATTCTATAAAACTTGAAGATACTGGTAGTGGTGAAACTGAAAAGATTGAACAATATGAAATCTATCAGAAAATGCTTTCTAATTATGGATTTAAGGATGCTGAAAGCTTTGAAAAGTTTGCAAAGAAAAAGTTCAAAGAAGAACCTGCCAATATGCAAATGTTGATAGTAGTGGACAAACTATTAACTGGTTTTGATGCGATACATTGCACTTATTTATATATTGATAAAGAAATGCAAGACCATGGTCTATTCCAGGCAATCTGTAGAACCAACCGTTTAGGAAAAGAAGAAGAAAGTGACCCTTACTATAAGGATTTTGGATACATAATTGACTATAAGAATTTATTAGACAGTTTGAATAATTCTATAACAGATTATACATCAGGTGCATTTGATACTTTCGATGAAGAAGATGTAAAAGGTTTGGTATCCGACCGCTTGGTAAAATCAAAAGAACAACTGGAAGATGCCATAGAAGCATTGTATCAATTATGTTTAGATGTACCAATACCAAAGCAATTAGAACAATTTTATCATTATTTCTGTGGTGACCCAGCTAATAAAGATGATTTAAAAGAAC
>CAIZXK010000557.1 GCA_903936865.1 uncultured Bacteroidales bacterium
CGAAACAATAACTTAACGAAGCAATATCGTGTACTCCTTGTAAATAATTAAACTTTTGAATACTTAAGATTTCAAGTTTAATCGAGAAAAAGAAATTTATAGAAGTCCCACTATTTCATAAAAAGTAAATAGTTGCAAGTTGTCAACTTCACTACTTTTAAACTTTTGTAAACAATCACAAAGGCGAAGATTATAAGATATTTAGGAAGACTGATTCCTGTATTTTTAATACTGATCAAATTATGACTGTTTATACATTTTTAATCAGAAAACAATTTAGCTACAAAACTTTTGAGAGATATGAATGTTTGATAAATAAAATAAAAACAAAATGAAAACTACAATTATTACTATTATTATAGCTTTATTCGCTTTGTTTCCAGCATTTACTTCCATGAGTATAATTAAAACAGAAAAACAAAAATACAGTATCGTACTAAAGGAAAAAGAATTTGAGATCAGATTCTATCCATCAACCACCATTGCTATTATACAATCAAATGCAAAAACCTATAAGGAATTATCGGGACCCGGATTTAGAAAATTAGCAAATTATATTTTTGGAGGCAATGAGTCTGAAACTAAAATATCAATGACATCTCCGGTTCAGATGGATATAAATGATTCTGTTTCAAGTATGAGTTTTGTAATGCCATCCGGGTACAATGTTAACAATCTTCCAAAACCAAATGATCCTGAAATAAAAATCATAAATACAACGGATGAGTTTGTTGCTGCAATTGAGTTTGGTGGTTTTGCATCTGATAAGGATCTGAAATTTTATTCGGAAAAGCTTCAGAAATTACTCAGGGATAAAGGAATAAAATCGTATGGACATTATCGGTTTTTAGGATACAATCCTCCTTTTCAATTGTTTGGCCGAAGAAATGAAATTATCGTTTCAGTGAATTGGAAATAAGAGTTCCATGTTTACTTTTTAATAATTATTATTAGCGTAGTGTTGAAAATCAGACTTTTTGTCGAAATAGATTTTAAATCCGCAAGTTTTCTAATGCAAATGCTATGTGCTGAGCTTGTAGATGTAAGGATTAAAAATTGAAGTTAAACAAAGAAAAAAATCCTTTACTATTAATTCCATCCAAATGGAATTTTAAAATAATCTATATAAATTTAAAAATCCAGGCATTTATTTTTAATTTAAATTGCAAATAAATATATTATCTTTGTTCTTCAATTTATTAATTTCAACAATTATATGTATATAAATTCACAGAAAATACTTACATTTATTATTGAACAGCAACGCTTTGCTATTCATCTGGAAGCAATTGAAAGGGTCATCAGAGCACAGGAAATTACAAAGCTGACCGATTCACCTGATTTTATTGAAGGTGTTATTGACTATCATGGAGAAGTTATAGCAGTTATAAATCTCAGAAAAAGATTAGGTTATCCATTACAGGAAATTAAAATAAGCGATAGATTAATAATTGTAAAATCGCCAAACAGGAAATTAGCATTAATTGTTGATGAGGTTGAGGATATTATGCTTCCAGATACAAATGATTTGTTTGAATCTAAAGAAATTGATAGTGGCTTAAAGTTTGCTAATATATTCCGTGATGATAAAGGGATTGTATTTATTTATGATTTAGAAAAATTATTGAGTAAAGCTGAAGAAATTGAATTAAATCAAATTATAGATACAAACTTTTCATTAAGTGATAAAAATGAAGCATGAAGAGCAATTATTTGAAATCAGCAGAAAAATTGTTGATTTGCTAGGACTTAACTTTCAGCCCAATCAATTTGCTGATATGGAAAGAAGGCTTAAAGCAACAGCAAAAGAATTAAAAATTGAACCCGTTATTTCAGCAATATATTCATGGATATTTAAACCAGAACTTACTAATATTGAATTTAAAACATTATCAGCTAATTTAACCATTGGCGAAACCTATTTTTTCAGAGAAAGAAAAGCACTGGATTTATTTAAAAATAAAATTATACCCAATTTATTAATTCAAAGACAAAATTCAAAAAAGCGACTAAAGATATGGAGTGCAGGTTGTAGTTCGGGAGAAGAACCCTATACACTTGCTATTATTTTAAAAGAATATTTTCCAGAATTATACGATTGGGAAATTACTATTATGGCTACAGATATCAGCCCTGTTGCAATTCAGAAAGCACTAAAAGCTGAATATACTGACTGGTCATTCAGAGAGAATGATCAATATATTAAAAACAAATATTTTACATATTCAGATAAATTATGGAAGCTTAATTCTGATATTAAAAAAATGGTTACATTCTCCTATCTCAACCTTTCAAAAAACTCATATCCTTCAAGTATTACACATACTGAAAATATAGATGTAATTTTCTGCAGAAATGTAATGATGTATTTTACTCAACAAGTTATTAAAGAAGTAAGTAATAGATTTTATAATTCAATAAATGAAAATGGTTGGCTTATTACCAGTCAGGTTGAATTGAATGATGAATATTTTTCAAATTTTGAAAGGATACTATTCGAAAAAGCAATTTTTTATCAGAAAACAAACCATGTAAAAGAAAAACAGAATATAAAATTACCAGATATAACTTCGGTATTAAACACAAAAACATTAAAAACTAAAGATAAAAAACCTGAAAAACCAAAAATTCCACATGAGATTGAAAAGAAGAATAAACAATCTGCTCAATCAAATAAAACAACTAAAGATATTGAATTAAATCCTTTAGATTTATATCAGAAAGGTGAATATCAGAAATGTATAAATTCAATATTGCAACTTAGCGAGCATGGAAAAATAAATAACGAAATATTTAATTTGCTGGTAAAATCAGTTGCAAACAGTTCGAATTTTGTTGAAGGAGATAAAATTTTAAAAAAAATTTTATCAACAACAACAGCAAATGCAGAAATGTATTATCTTTATGCAAATTTTTTAATGGAGAAAAATGAAGCACAACAAGCCGAATCTTTATTAAAAAAGGCAATTTATCTGAATCACAAACATGTATTATCTCATTTTATGTTAGGAGATATCGCTTTAAAAAATGATAAAAAACAAATTTCCAAAAAACATTATGAAACTGTAATTGAATTACTTGAAGAATATCAAGATAACGATATAATTTCTGATTCTGAAGGATTAACAGCTGAAAGTCTCAAAGCATTAGCTGTAAGTTTTATTAATAGCAAATAAATGGAAAAAGACAAGGAAATACTTCTGGAAAGAGCAAAAAAAGTAGCCGGAAGAAAAGAAAATAATATTTTAACAACAGAAAATACAATTTCTGTAGTTGAATTTCTATTAAGTCCGGAAAGATTTGCAATTGAAGAAAAATATGTTTCTGAAGTATTGTCACTCAAAGAAATAACTTCAATTCCGGGAACACCGGCATTTGTAATGGGAGTTATTAATCTGAGAGGAAGAATTGTTTCAATTATTAACCTGAAAACACTTTTTAATTTAAAAGAAAGAGGACTTACAGAATTAAATAAGGTAATTATTTTGAAAGACGAAAAAACTGAATTCGGAATAGTTGCTGATTCAATTTCAGGCAATAAAACCATCGATTTACAAACTTTTAGTTCACCACCATTAACATTAAATACTATTGAAAGCGATAATATTAAAGGAATTACTCCCGATGGACTCATCATACTTAATGCAGCTAATTTACTTAACAGCAAACAAATCATATTAAAATAATAAACAATCATTTAGAAAAACATTTTAACGGAGGATTAAAAATGAATACTTTCAAAAAATTAAGCACTAAAACCAGATTAAGATTCGGCTTTGGAATTATTATTACATCAATTTTAATTTTAATAATTGTTACTTTTTCAAGTATAAGCAGAATAAACAGTTTACATAGCGAAATATATACTTTAGACCATATTGCCAGAAATTTAACAGAATTGCGTTCAGATGAGAATAGATTGAGATCTTTATCTTTTGAACTTTTATTTACTAAAGATATCAATTACAAGGATTCACTAAAAGCAAAAATCAAATTCAGAACTTCTGAAGCCGAATCCCGTATAATACAAATTGATAGCTCTTTAAATGAATTTCATGATCAAAAAACACGTTTCAATGAAATTACAACAAAATTACTAGAATATAATAATAATAGAAAAACTTTGATAGTTTTAATAAATCAAGGAAAAACAGAAGAAGCAGGTATTTTCATAAAAGACATACAAACTCCTTTATATGAAATAATTAGAGCTGATATTTTGAAATTGGAAGAACAAATTGATAATATTTCTGCAAAACATGATGAAGAAAACATATCTCTTTCAATAACAATAAATTATACGATTTTTATTTTTGGAGTTAGTATAATATTAATTTCTTTATTATTAGCAATATCAATGCTGAAAATGTTGAAAAAGATAGCAGAAGAAATCAGAAACGGAGTAAATGTACTTGGAACTTCAGCAGCAGAAATTTTAAGTACAGTTACTGAAATATCAACAGCAGCGGCAGAAACTGCTACAGCAGTTTCTGAAACAACAACTACTGTGGAAGAAGTACGTCAAACTGCAATGGTTTCCAATCAAAAAGCCCAATTATTGATGGATAGCTCACAAAAAGCGGCAGATTCAGTTGAAAAAGGCAGAGAATCAATAAATGAAGTAATTGCATCAATGAAAAGAATTGATAATCAAATGAATATAATTTCAGATACAGTTCTGAAATTATCTGATCAAAACCGAACAATAAGCGAAATTACTTCAAGTGTAGCTGACATTGCTGATCAATCGAATTTATTGGCTGTAAACGCAGCAATTGAGGCAGCAAAAGCAGGAGAACATGGCAGGGGATTTACTGTAGTAGCACAAGAAATCAGAAGTTTAGCTGATCAATCGAAAAAAGCAACGGCACAAATTAAAGAAATCCTTAATGAAATAAATAAATCAGTAAATCAAGCGGTTGCCGTTACCGGATTAGGTGCAAAAACGGTAGAAGAAGGGAGAAATCTGGTTGCTCAAAGTGGAGAAGTAATCGAAATTCTTTCTGAAAATGTGGAGGAAACAGCTGAATCATCCATTCAGATTTCTTCTTCAAACCAACAGCAAATGGCTGGTATGGAACAAATAGTACCTGCTATGGAAAATATAAAGCAAGCCAGTGAGCAAAATGTAACTGGTATAAAACAGGCTCAGGCTGCTGCACATGATCTTAATAATCTGGGACAGAATTTAAAAGAAGTTATCGAAAAATTTAATCTATAATATTTTATGGATAAAGATCAGGAAAACTTTTTAAATGAGTTACTTAATGATTTTAAAATAGAAGCTGCCGAGCATCTTCAGGCTATCATAGATGGACTGATTATGCTTGAAAAAAACAAAGATATTTTTTCACAAAAAACAGCAATTGAAAATATTTTTAGAGAAGTACATAGCCTGAAAGGTGCTGCTAGTGCAGTAAATCTAAGTGATATAGAAAAACTTTGTATGGGTATGGAAGATGTTTTTAATAACCTTAAAAAAGGTAATTCAAGACTAATTCCTCCTCTATTTGATGCGTTTTATAAAGCCACTGATTTATTGAAATTACTACTCAATGATTTGAATAATAATGTTAAAAAAGGAAGTTATAACCTAATGCAGATTCTTAAAAACATGGAATTTGCTCATAAAAATTCAATTATTCCTCAGCAAGAAAAAAATTCAGAAGAAAACCAAATAACTCCTATTCGTATTAAGAATGAAGACTTTGCTGAAAATAATAGTATTGAAATTGAAAAAACAGAAACAGATAATACAGAAAACAAAGAGGGACTAATTAATAATCAGAACTCAGTAAATGAAATTAGCAAAACCGTAAGAATCTCAACTGAAAAGTTAAATAAATTACTTCAGCAATCAGAGGAATTAATTACCATTAAAACAACCTTTGACTTTTTCACTAAAGAACTTCAAAACATTAATTATCAGCATAATTTATGGAACAAAAATGTTTATAAAGATGCAGAATCTATTATAAAATCAACTACAGAAGATATCAAAGATTTTTTATCAACTATTAATTCATTCAACAAAAAACATCAGGATGATTTATTAAAACTAACTAAAAATATGTTGCAATTTCAACATATTTCAGGCAGAATGATTGATGAGTTACTTTATGGAATAAAAACTGCTTTGCTTTTCCCTTTTTCATCTATGCTGAATATTTTTCCGAAATTAGTAAGAGATTTAAGTAAAGAATATTCCAAAGATATTGAGATAAAAATAATTGGTGATAGTATTGAAATTGACAGGCGAATATTGGAAGAATTAAAAGATCCATTAATTCATCTTATCAGAAACAGTATAGACCATGGAATAGAAAATGTGAATGAAAGAATTGCAAAAGGAAAATTACCAAAAGGGATTATTGAAATAAAAATTGTTCAAAATATTGACCGAAAAATAGAATTGCAAATCAGAGATGATGGTGGTGGAATTGATAAAACAAAAATTATTAATTCTGCACTAAAAATGGGAATTTATAAACAAAATGAGATAGAAAAACTCAGTGACAATGAAATTCATTCATTGATATTTAGCTCAGGTATTTCAACAAGTCCTTATATTACCACTATTTCGGGTAGAGGATTAGGAATGGCTATCGTTGCTGAAAAGGTAAACAAATTAGGAGGCAGCATTGATTTACAAACCATTAAAGACCAAGGAACAACTTTTATAATTACGCTTCCACAAACGCTGGCTACATTTAGAGGTGTAATGATAAATACTGCAGATCAGCATTTTATCATACCCTCCTTTGCTGTTGAAAAAGTTTTAAGAATAAAAAATACTGATATTAAAACTGTAGAATCTCATAAAACTTTATGCTATAATGGAGAAACTTTAGGTTTGTCTGTATTATCAGATGTATTGAAGATTTCAAAAGCAATTATTAAAACAAAAGAAAGCGATTATTTTCAGGTGTTATTATTAAATTCATCTCAAAAGAAAATTGCTTTTATTGTTGATCAGATTTTAGGCGAACAGGAAGGTATTGTAAAAGATCTTGGAACACAATTATCTTATGTAAGGAATATCGCCGGTGCCACAATTTTAGGAAGTGGTAAGGTTGTTCCAATTCTTCATCCGGCTGAATTAATAGAAACGGCTTCAAATACAAATTATTCTTTTGAAAAAATTTATGAAAGTTCATCATCTACAGAAGAAGTTGTTAATCAGAAAAATATACTAGTTGCTGAAGATTCTATTACAATAAGAACATTGCTCAGAAATTTTATTGAAAATGCCGGGTTTAATGTAAAAACCGCAGTTGATGGAATGGAAGCTTATGATTTTTTCCTGAATGAGCATTTCGATCTGGTAGTTTCTGATGTGGAAATGCCCAGAATGAATGGCTTTGAATTAACAGCAAAAATACGTGAAGATAAAAAACATTCCGATTTACCAATAATTTTAGTAACTGCATTAGAAACTGCTGATGACAAACAAAGAGGCATGGAAGTTGGTGCTAATGCATATATTGTAAAAAGTAGTTTTGAGAAAAGTAATTTAATTGATACAATTCAACGATTAATATAAATAATTATGGATGAAAAAAAAATAAAAGTATTAATTGTTGAAGACACACTGGTTGCTCAAAAACTATTAAAAGGTTTGGTAAACAGTGATTCCAGATTTGAATTGGTGGGTGTAGCTGAGAATGGAAAACAAGCTTATGAGTTTGTAGATAAATACAAACCTGATGTTGTAAGTATGGATATTCTGATGCCAATAATGGATGGAGTGGAAGCTACAAGAAAAATAATGCAAAATTTTCCGGTTCCTATAGTAATTGTAAGTAGTTTTTATAATTCATCTGAGGTAGAAATGGCAATGAAAGTATTACAGGCAGGAGCTGTAACTATTTTACCACGACCTTATGGACCAGGACATTCAAAATATCTGCAATCGACCCGTAAATACTTAAATACACTTCAGATTATGTCGGAAATCAAAGTTGTCAGAAGAAATTCTGAAAACAAAAGTTTAGCGACAAATTTATTAGAAAATTCATCAACCACAATAAACGAAAAGACGAATTTAAATAAATTTCATGTATTGGCTATCGGAGCTTCTGCCGGTGGACCTCAGGGATTAAGCACCATTCTTAATGGTTTGCCTTCTGATTTCCCTCTTCCCGTTTTTATTGTTCAGCATATTGACAGTAACTTTGCAGAAGGATTTGTAGAATGGCTTAATACTTATTCAAAATTGCCTGTTAAAATTGCTTTAGACGGAGAAAAAATATCAGCTTCAACAGTTTATATGCCACCACCTGATTGTCATTTATTGGTAAATACAAATGAAACCATTAAAATTTCAAAAGTGGAACCTTACAAAGGATTAAGACCTTCTGTTGATTTACTTTTTAAAAGTATAGCAAGTGTTTACAAAGAAAAAGCAATTGTTGTTTTACTCTCTGGAATGGGAAAAGATGGAGCTTTGGAAATGAAAAATTTATATAATTTAGGAGCTTATACTATTGCGCAGGAAGAAACAAGTTGCCTTGTATATGGAATGCCGGGTGAAGCTGCTAAAATTGGAGCGGTTTGCAAATTACTTTCGCCGGAAAATATTACAAAAGAAATATTACATTTAAACAATATATAATTAATAAATCATGAATAATATATCACAATTTTTAAATGGAGATGCGTATGTTTTAGCCGTAGAAGATTCACTTGTACAGGCTAAAAAAATAGAACATTTTTTTAA
>CAIZXK010000558.1 GCA_903936865.1 uncultured Bacteroidales bacterium
ATTGATGGCATGCGTTTGCATTTGGGCAAGCGATTTGTATTTCCTCATAATAATATGGAAAGCTGCGAAAAACAATTGCAACGTGCAACAAAAGTTGCCGAAGAAACCGGTGGTGGAATATTGGTTATAACTGAAGGTGTTTTTGGAATGAGCGGAGATATGGGTAATTTGAAAGCCATAGTTGAATTGAAAAAGAAATTCAATTTCCGATTGCTGGTTGATGATGCTCATGGTTTTGGTACAATGGGAGCTACTGGTGCAGGTACAGGAGAAGAACAAGGAGTACAGGACGGAATAGATGTTTATTTTGCAACCTTTGCCAAATCAATGGCTGGAATAGGAGCTTTTGTAGCTGCTGAAGAAACCATTGTAAAATACCTGATGTATAACCTCCGTTCGCAGATTTATGCAAAGTCATTGCCAATGCCGATGGTTATTGGTTCGTTAAAAAGATTGGAACTAATACGTTCACGTCCTGAATTAAAGGAAAAATTGTGGACAATCGTTCGTGCTTTGCAAGGTGGTTTAAAAGAAAGAGGATTTAATATCGGTAACACTCAATCACCTGTAACACCTGTTTTTCTGTCGGGTAGTGTTCCTGAAGCAACTCAGTTAACGTTTGATTTGCGCGAAAACTTTAATATTTTCTGTTCGATAGTAGCTTATCCTGTTATTCCTAAAGGATTAATAATGATAAGATTAATTCCAACTGCAGTTCATACATTGGCTGATGTTGAATATACGTTAGAAGCATTTTCTAAAATAAAACATAAATTAGATTCGGGCGAATATGCTGCAGGAGAAATGATTGATGCAAATTCACTTTAAACAGTAATAATCTAATAGAGTCCCAATGCTTTAAATATAAGCATTGGGACTTTTTTTGTTTTAAATACATATTTTGTTCGATTTAAGAAAAATAAAATTAGTATACAGTAAGGTTTTATGAATTATATAAACAAATTAATAGTTTTAAATTGAATAAAATTACAATTCGATAATTTTTTCTATATTTGCAATATACAAAATAAGTAAATGAAAGTACTGATTGCAATAGACGATACAGATAATTTAGATAGTCGTGGAACCGGTTTTCAAGCAAGGCAATTAGGTAAACTTATTGCAGAAAAAGGATTGGGAACAATTTGGGGAATAACACGACATCAACTATTTGTACATGAAAATATTCCTTATACGTCACATAATAGTTCAGCTTGTTTGCATGCTGAAATTACTAATCTGAAATCAGTAAAATCAGTTTGTCGTGAGTTTTTACTTGAAGTAGCGGCTCCTGGTTCGGATGCAGGTTTGTGTATTGCTCCTTTTGAACTGATTAATGATGAAATAATTGAGTGGGGGCAAAGAGCAAAAAGAGAAGTATTGAAAATGGAAGATGCACATTTTCTTGCTGATAAAAACAATATTTATCTGGAAGGTTTAACCGGTGATAAGATAGGTGTTATTGGTTCATTGGCAGCAATCGGATTACACCATAAAGGAAATGATGGAAGATTTTTGTGGATTGCCGGAAAGGAAATGCGTGAAATACAAGGTATTTATAAAATTAGCGACCTGAAAAAAATTTCAGTCATTTCTGATGTACTTATCAAAGAAAATTATAACTTTGTAGCAGAAAATGACAGCATTTTTATTGAAGATTGGTTACGACCTATTTTAAAAGATAATAAAGCAGTTATTATTGTTGAAAAATCAGAATCAGCAGATTATAACTGGAAAGCGTTAACCAAAGTGGATGTAAAAGCATTGACACAATAACTTAGGAAAACATTATATACCGATATATGGAATTAAAAAGTACATTAATAACTCAGAAGCAATCAATAGGCTTAAGTATAGCAGAATTTTTATTGATGTTTTTATTGGGAGCTATGGCCATTGTTTTGCATGCCCGTTTACGTATTCCATTGCATTTGCCAGGTCGTCACGGCATTGAATTTATGATGTTGTTGCTGATTGGACGCAATGTAACCCATTTTCGCTTTTCTGGCCTATATGCTTCATTAGGAATAGCTTCGATGCTTTTTGTGCCAGTTTTAGGATTTAAAGATCCATTTATGATGGTTGTTTTTATTTTACCTGGTATCGCAATTGATGTGTTTTACAATGCTTTTCCAAAGATAAATAAAAACATCTGGATGCTGGCGTTAGCTTCAGGAATTGCTTATGCTTTAATACCAGTCAGCCGTATGATAATATCTATGTTTACCGGCTTTATGTATGAATCTTTACTCACTGGTTTAATGTATCCTTTATTTACACATTTTTCCTTTGGATTTATTGGAGGTATGGGTGGAACTGCTTTAGTTAAAGCATTCAGAAAGAAAAAATAGTAATCAGGCAGTTCAGCAATGAACTGTTTTTTTTATATAGCGATATGCAAATTAGTTCACTTCATTTCTTCACAAAGTTTGCTGAATGTAAAAGAAATCATTTTTTTCTTTCTGTACTTTTTATTTTAATGTTAGCTTTTATATCTTGCAGCAAAGATGAAAGTAACAATAATATACTCCCTGCAATATCTTTAAAAACCGGAGGAATTTATGTTTCATCCGATACAGCTATTGCTGAAGGTTTGCAAATTACAATCGGAATAAAAGCTTTTGCAAATAATGGTGAAAATCTTACAAATCTTTTGATTATTTCTAATGATAGTATTCGTTTGTTCGATTATGGGTTTAATGCTATAAGTATTGATAAAGATGTACTTATTAATAAAAACTCGGACAGTATTCAGCATTTAGCCATTATTATCCGTAATTCCAAAGGATTAAGCAGTACTTTAAATATTAAACTGACAAAAAACGGGAGTGCATACAAATCCGTTATTTACTTTCCGGAAATTACGTTGGGTGCTCAGAATAATATTGCATTCGGTTCATTTGCATCTCTTGCAAATGCACAGGTTTATGTTTTAAACAATGCATATCAGAATCAGCAATTAATTGATTTATTATACTATTATAATTCAATTGATTTTAATGCGCTTGGATCTCCCGGAGCAAACGTAACTGGCATTTATTCAGGAAGTAATGCTCCAGAATACTGGACAGTAAAAAACACAACTTATTTTAGCAGAAATATTATAAATGTCCCTGTTGCAAGTTTTGATTATGCAATAAATGATAGTTTAATTATTGCAAATACTTTTGTAAATGGCGGACGTAAAGCAAAATCACTGGCTACTAATCAGATTTGGGCATTTCAGACTCAAAGTGGTAAATTTGGTTTAATAAAAGTAATTCAGGTTGACGGACAGGAAAGCGGAAGTGTGAAGATTGCTGTTAAAATGCAACAATAAATACAGTTATGAATAAAAAAATACTCATTATATTTATATTCACATTTTTTACAAACATTCTTAATGCTCAAGATACTATCCTGAAAAATATTTTCCTGAAAGATGTTATAATATTATCAACACGAACAAATTCAAAGCTCGAAAATATTCCCGCATCTATTGATGTTATTGCTAAAGAAGAAATTGAAAATTATCCTTCGACCAATATTGATAATCTGCTGCAAAGTGTTTCGAATGTTTATGTTAACCGAAGCTGGGGAATCTTTTCCAAGAATTCGAGTGTAACTATGAGAGGTATGGATGGAACAAACAGGGTTTTGGTATTATATAATGGCATTCCTCTAAACAAAACTTCGGGTGGTGGTATCAATTGGTATATGATACAACCCGAAACCGTTGAAAAAATAGAAGTACTTAAAGGCAGCAATTCTGCTTTGTATGGCAATAATGCCATGAGTGGGATTATAAATATTATTTCTGAAATTCCTAAGGAAAAATTTAAAGGAAATTTTAAACTACTCTATGGAGGTTATCAGACTTTTGGTTCAAGTATTCATCTTTCGGGTAATCAGGTAAGGAATAACAGGGGATGGTATTGGTATGCCAACGGTTTCTGGCGGAAAGGGGATGGTTATATTATGGTTCCCAAAGAAACCCGCGACAGTAATGATAGTAAACTTGGAATAAATGAGTTTTCTTCGGATGCTCAATTGGGGTATCAGTTTAATGAAAAAACCAAATTGACAGTTAATTATAATTTTTATACGGATAATCGTTCCGATGGTATAAAAATCTACGAAAAAGAAGGTGGTTTTCAGAAATCATTTTCTAATCTGGGAATGCTGAACTTCTCAACCATTATGCATAACGGTATATTGTTTAATGCAAAAGCCTTTTATCACTACGATTATTTCTGGCAACATACCGAAAAATTAAATGAAACCGGTGACACCTATAAGATGTATGATACCGATCAATATTCCAATGATATGGGTTTGTGGCTGAATGTTACCAGAAATCTCGGTAAGATTAACAAACTTACATTGGGTGCTGATTTTAAACATGGAAATATGGATGCTGAAGATATTTACCGAACTTCCACAGATAATGTAAAGCGTAAAGGAAATATTAGTTTTGCAGCTGCATTTCTGCAGGATGAAATTGCAATAGGTAATAAATGGAATATTGTTGCTGCTTTGCGTTATGATTATGCGGGTTTCAACAGTGGTAGCATTGTGGTTGACAATCCTTCGTATAATACTGGTTTTCTGCGTTCTTTTGCTGAAGATTATCCTTCAAATCATTGGATGAGTTTGAGTCCTAAGATTTCTGCAAAATATAATTTCAGCAATAAAGTGGATATGTATATTTCAGCTTCTAAAGGATTTATGCCGGCTACGCTGGATGATATGTGCAGTTCGCGGAAGATTACCAAGGGATTTAAAGAAGCTAATCCGCAATTAAAACCCGAATATGTTTTTACTTATGAAATAGGCAATACTTACAAACCAACTTCAAAACTTATGTTCGAAAGCAGTATCTACTTTTCTGAAGGTAAGGATTTTCAGTATTTTGTAGCTACCGGCGAAATAGTTGATAATACGAGTATTGTGCTGAAACGTGAAAATATAGGGAAAGTAAATATTGCCGGATTCGAAATATCTGCTAAATATCAATGGTTTAAAAATACCTTACTGAAGTGTAATTATACCTATAATCACTCAGAGATTGTTGAATTTAATGCACTAAACGAAACAGGAGTTAATCTGAAAGGAAAACATATTGCTGAAATTCCGGCACATCAGGTATTTATTGGTTTATTTAACCGCAACAAATGGATAAATTCAAGTATTATCTTTAACTATGTTGGCGAACAATGGGTTGATGAACAAAATTCAGCAACCATCAGCGACCATTTTACCATTGATTTGCGTTTGTATCGCGAATGGAATAAACGGTTTACAGTTTCCCTTGATTTGCAAAACCTCCTCGATGATGAATTTATCGACAAAAAAGGGGGCTTGTCACCTGGCAGATATTTTGAATTGGAAATAGGAGTGAAGTTTTAGAAAGTAATTTTGTCTTTTAGAATATTTTTTGTTTTTTATAAAACTAATTTAATTACTTTTACAACATCATTCAAATTAATAGACATGAAAAAGAAAATTACATTATTATTTTTAACAATATTTGTCTCAGCAACTATTTATTCGCAAAACTACAATATTAGTTTTGTTGCAACTGGAGCATCTTCCTCAGTTAACAGTGTTAAAGTAGAAAATCTAATGCAAAATACAAGTGTAACCCTTAATGCCGGAGATATTTTGCATTTGGGTCCCGTTGGTGTAAATGAAATAGATGCAGGCAACGAAAACCTGCAAATTTTTCCCAACCCAATGCAAGATAAAGCAGAACTGTCTTTTTATGCCGATAAAGACGGTGATGCTCAAATCAGCATTATTGATATTATGGGCAAAGAAGTAATGCGTACGGATAATAAATTTACAAAAGGTATTCAAAAATTTCGTTTAACAGGTTTAAAACAAGGCATGTATTTTATTAATATCAGTAACGAAACTTATTTTTATACTACAAAACTAATAAGCCAAAATACTGCTCAAGCAGATGCGAAAATTGAATATACGGGAAGTGAAAACTCAACAATTACTACAAACCAACTTAAAAACACTTATACTACCGTAAACATGGCATATACCGATGGAGATCGATTGCTTTTTAAAGGAATATCGGGCAATTACAGTAACATTATAACCGATATACCAACCGCCAGCAAAACAATTACCTTTAACTTAACAGCTTGCTCCGATTTTGATAACAACAACTATGCTACAGTGCAAATTGGCACACAAACCTGGATGGCAGAAAACCTGAAAACCACCCATTACAAAAACGGAACTGCTATACCCAACGTAACTGATAATGCAGCATGGGCAGCACTTGCCACAGGATCTTATTGCGATTATAACAACACTCCAGCAAACAGTACGACTTATGGCAGTTTATATAATTGGTTTACTGTAAATACAGGTAATTTATGCCCCACAGGCTGGCATTTGCCAATTAATGCAGAATGGGAAACACTTACCACTTTTATGGGAGGCGAAAGTATAGCAGGAGGTAAACTTAAAGCGACAACTCTATGGAATAGCCCCAATACCGGAGCTACCAACGAAACCGGCTTTACAGCCCTTCCGGGTGGCGGCCGTTACACTAATGGCTCATATTACGACGTTGGCAACTACGGCAGCTGGTGGAATTCTCCAGAGAACGGTTCAGCTTACGCCTGGTTCATGAACATGGGCTACAGTAGCAGCAATGCACTCAGTAGCAGCTTCTATAAGACGGTCGGCTATTCAGTGCGTTGCATAAAAAATTAGATAGTACAAAGCTTTACAAAGTCTAAAGCCGATAGAATAAAATACTATCGGCTTTTTTAGTGCCAATAATTGAAATTGGTGGTTACATTAAAACTACTATTCAATTTTTGTTGTAACTTTGTAAAAAAATACATACGATGGAAAGAATTGTAAATATACATATTGAAAAATTACCTGAAGGCTTTTATCTGGCAACTTCAGATACGATTCAAGGTTTAGTTGCACAAGGTAGAACTATTTCTGAAACGATAGAAATAGCTCATGATGTTGCAAAAAAACTATTAGAAGCATAAGAAGAGCAAATATCCAAATTAACTTCTATTTCTTATAAATTTGATTATCCATTAGTAATATTTTTTCATTGCCAATTCGCGATATTCATATCAAAAAAAAGCCTCTTTACAGAGGCTTTCAAACAAAAACAATTAATTTAGCTTTTAGAATATTTAAAACTCAAATACGATTCCTTGTGCCAGTGGCAGGTCGGTACTGTAATTTATGGTATTGGTTTGTCTTCTCATATATTGTTTCCACG
>CAIZXK010000559.1 GCA_903936865.1 uncultured Bacteroidales bacterium
TTATTATTTATTATGGATAAAAATAAGAATCTTATCGGGTTAAGAGGAGGAAAGATTTTAAAAGAATCCCCTAATAAATCAGAATCACAAATGGTTGAGACTATTAGTAAAAGACATAACGTAATTTTTAACTATCGTATTGAACCTAAAATAATTAATTTTGTTGAACCTGATAATACTATTCCTGTTAATTCTGAATTAGTCGGAAAGTACAAAAATACTCTTTCTATTAATCCAGAATATGAATTAAGCATAACAGGCCATGCAAGTGCTGAGCCGGATGTATCTGAATCCCATAATATAGAAATTTCAAAAAGAAGAGCAATTAATGTACAAAATGTAATGATTAATGGTGGAATTAATCCAGACCGTGTTAATACAAATTGGGAAGGTTCATCGCAACCAATAAAAAACACACCAAATGATTCAGAATCAAATAGAGAAATAAACAGAAGAGTTGAAGTAAAAACAACTATACCAAGAAATAATAGCTATGACTAAAATTAAGTTTTATATATTTTTATTAATTACAATGCCATTATTTTGCTTTGCTCAAGGAGGAAATGTAAATATCATAAATAAAGATACGATAATTAATTATGAAAAATTTTTCTATAAAATTTGGATAGATTCTACAACTAAAGTTAAAATAATAGAATACTTTTATAAAAATGACTCAACTCTTTATTTTTCTGAAACATTATTTAATGATATGATTATTGGGAATAAAAATACATATTATAAGAATGGGAAAATTCTCACTTCTGAATTGTATTTTTTTTCTTCAAATATAGGAAAATATCATGAATATTATCCAAATGGTAATATTAAAGTAGAAGGTAGCTTTAAAGATAATTTCGATTTAAATAATAAGATTCTTTATATTGATACTGTTTGCCTTGAAGATGTAGATAATATAGGAGAAATGATTTGTGTAGAAGAAATTTTTAATTCCCCAAAACAAAATGAATGGAGGTATTATTATGAAAATGGCAAATTACAACTTATTGGTAAATATGAATTAAATAAAAGAGTTGGTAAGTGGTTAATTTATAATTCTAATGAGACTCTTCAAACTATTATTATTTATAAAGATGGGGAAATAATTGAAAAATTAAATAAAAACTAGTACCCTACCCAAATCGTCATAAAACAATGTTTTGCCTAAAACGCCATAAAAGCAAAATAAAATTAATTCGTATTTTTACAAATCACAAAATTAATAATTCATATAACATTTGAAATCAATACAATACATGTCAAATTCTTGCTCAAACGAGTACCGGTTCGCCTTCAACGGGCAGGAAAAAGACCAGGAGATTTACAACAACCAAAGTACTACAACAGCAACATTTTGGGAATATGATGGCAGGATAGGGAGAAGATGGAATAGAGATCCGAAACCAACGGTTGGTATTAGTGACTATGCGGTCATGAGAAATAATCCTATTTGGTTTAATGATCCTATGGGAGATGTTGCAGGATGGGTTAAAGATAAAGGAACAGGAGACAAAACATGGGATTCCAAAATTAACACACAAGAAGAATTTGATAAATCTACATACGATAAATCACAATACTCATATGAAGGACAAACATTAGAAATACCTGGTTATGGTACTATAAAAGAACCAAAATATACCGATGTAGTAGATAGACAATTAGGAGAAAGTACTCCATTTGGAAACATTATGGGCCCACAAATTGAATTAAAATTTTCACCCTCAGATCAAAATTCACAGGCAAGATGGGCACAAAGTATCTCCACAAATATAGGTAATGAAGAACAATTTGATCCCAATTCAAAACTAAACCTAACTGAATTTGTTGATCCGATAAGAAGGAGATTTAAAAAGGATGATCCACACTTTTATGCACCAGAATATAATTCTGATGCTCCTGAATATTGGAATCGTTTTCGACTGATGAATTTGACATTTTATGATTGGCCTGGGAGATCTCAACACCCAGAAGGTACCGTTTATTTTAAAGCTGAAACATCTTTATTAGTGAATACTAATGATGGATATGTTAAAGCAACCACTTTTCAGTGGGGGTATGAAATGCATAAAAATGGGACATCTACTTTAAATTCTTTAAAAGTAATTAGTAGTCCGTCTCTTTACCATAATACATTAATTGACGGATTAAAATCAGTAAAACCATAAAATATCTAAAATGAAAAAATTCTTAGTAGTATTATTTTTATTGTCCACTCAATGTAAAGCCCAGTCTGCGGATATGATAATCATTTATTTTTCTGGAATATCAGATAAGCCTATTTTGCCAATCATAATACATGAAGAGAGGATGGATACAACTTTTATTTATAAAGAAATCCAAAACAGTCTATTAGCTCAGCATGCTATAAATGAAACTACAATAAAAACTGACTCATCCTTTTTCTCAGCAATAGATAGATTTATTCAAAATTATACTTTTGATAAAAAATCTGATTCTCTTGATTGGGGAAACTTTCATATATTTCGGTATAAGTCTGAAGAGAAAATAAACGACTATTTTCTTAGAAATATTTATTCTTCACGAAAATTTCTTTCTCTTTTGATAAACGAGTTAAAAACAAGAAATGATGATCGCTCTGTATTATTATTTTTTTATTTGAATAATCTTTTGGACAGATTATAAAAAAAAATAAAATGTTTTACCTTAATCTTTTTCCGTGTTCTTTCTACGGAAAACCACAATAAAATCATCCGGATCAGCCAAAGGCTGACAAGTATCCGGTAAAATAGTAAATCAATGCGATAAAATATCGAGATATTTTTATTGTATTTTTTCAGTCAAGAAATTTGAAATATAGTTAAATTTGTAAAAAATAAATAAACCATTGCAACAAACTACTAACATATCATCCACATTTTCAATATACTGCACAGGGTATTATGGTTTCGCCTTTAACGGGAAAGAAAATGATAATGAAGTAAAAGGCACCGGAAACAGCTTAGATTTTGGTGCAAGAATTTATGATTCGAGAACTGGGAAATTTCTATCTATTGATTCTTATTTTAGAAATTTTCCAAACGAAACTAATTATTCTTTTGCTGGAAATTGTCCAATAAAATTTATTGATTATAAAGGTAATTTTAAATGGGACGCTGCTGAAAAGGGTGAAAAAAGTTATGCAGAGCAATATCCAATGATAACACTTTATCTTACAAAATATATAGAAGATGATATAAAAAACAATAAAAATATAATAAATGCTCTAACGGAATATGGTGAAACTACACGAAATCAGGTTGTAGAAGGTGCAAAATGGGGTAACCTTCCAAAAATAAAACCAAAAAGAGATATGTTTCCTAAAGGTCAATATATTGGTGGAGATAGTTTTACAATTGATGCTAAATTTTTAACTACAGTTGAAAATAAACTTAAAGAGAAGAATTTATCTGAAAAAGAGAAGCAAGTTTATTTAGTAGATGCATTCGCAACCATACTTGATGAGTATACTCATTATTTACAAAATCTTGGAAAAGAAAATAGAGTTGAACAAGTTGATAAGGAAATGAAAGATGCTTATGGGAATAATTATACAGTTTCTGATCAAGGGAATAAGACATTATTTGATATATATGGAGGGTTATTCAACACTACAAAAGAATGTAAAAAAGATATTCCTTGTAATGATGGCGATTTTATGGGTTTGATTAGTCCAGAGGCAGTAGTTGAAAAAGGGGAAAATTTGCCAAAAGTTCCTAATTCTGTCAAATAAATAATATAATATTTTATGAAATTTAAGATTCTATTAATCGTACTTTTTTTTTATTGCAATAAATTATATTGCCAAGATAATTTTATAGCCTGTACCAAAAATAATTTTGTATTTGCTAATATTGATAATCTGATACAAATCTCATACAACGGGAAATATGATAATTTGTTTTTAAAATCTAATAATGGCGAAATGGATTATATTAATGATTTTTCGTATTATTGGAGACCTTATTTTGCTAAAAATAATGATAGTATCTTATTATATAAGGTTTTAAATAGGGATACTATTTTAGTTGATATATATTATTTTAGCATATATGATATACCATTACCAATATTTAAATTATGGGATAAATCAGGGGGTAATTTTCCAAAGGATAAACTTTTGAAAATAGTACAGCCTAATTATAATTCAGTAAA
>CAIZXK010000560.1 GCA_903936865.1 uncultured Bacteroidales bacterium
GCTCCTGCCACAGTTTGGGCAGTTGTTAAATCGACAAAGTTTTGTGTAGCAGAGCCGGTACCTCCGTTTGCAACAGGAACAATACCTGTCACAGCACCTGCATTTCCCGAAGTTGGTGCATACAATGCATAAGGTACGCTCATCATTTGCGAAGTTCCCATATCTGTATAGGAACTTCCTCCGGCTAAGTCTATCTCTATCTGGATAAATTTAGAACCGCTACCCCAGTTGATAGCAGAAAAAGTACCTGCAACAGGTGTTCCTGCACCAATGTTGGCAATAAACAAACCCAAAGCATTGGTTGTAGCACTCTGGGTTTCCTGATAAACTACAGTACCTCCAGATGTGGCATCGTGTATGCTGAAACGGATAGATACAGCATGATTGGCAATCAAATTGCCGCTGGTGTTCCTGGCCACTGCCTGATAAGGGATCGATTGCGGTACTTGTGCATTAGCATTCAGTACAATTAGTAAAAATACTAATAATAGAATTGATTTAAGTACAATTTGTTTCATTTGTTTTTTAAATTAAATTATAATTTTTAGTTTTTTAATAAATTTTCTACATTTTATCTTAAATTTTGCAGTTTTTATTGGGTAAGTTTTTAATAATGCAAAATAAGATATAAAAAATGGCTAATAAAAAATAAGCTTGTAAAACTTTCCGACAAAAGGCTTTCGGAAAGTTTTACATTATATGTTTATCAAGTTATTGTAAACAAAATATCACAATAAATAAATGCAAATTATTTTTAAATGAGTAATAAGATATATGGACTACATAATGTAAAACTTTCCGCATACAAGCTATGCGGAAAGTTTTACATTATGTATTTATCAGTTTATTATGAGCACTATTTCTGGATATTGTAAATTTATTGTCAAGAGAAAGGTAAGTGTAGAGGCAAATTATGAATTACACTTGTTTGTCGAGTAGTTAGGGATTAAAATGGGTCAGGATCATTTTCTGGGGAGCAATATTCATTAGGCAAATAATTTATGTAGTCTAAAAAGGAAGAAACTAATATCAGTAACGCCTCTTAAATTAGCTCTAAACCCTTTGATTTTTGAGTTAAAAGATTCTGCATATCCATTTGTGCTTTTGTTGTCAAAATAATTAAACACTTCATCAAAATGGTATTCTATTGAATTTAAAACTGTATTAAATTGGTCTATTTTGGATGATAATACTTTGTTTTTCCATTGATTAAATTGAGTTATTGCTTTTGATTTTAATTCATTTTTATATATACTTCTAAATTCCATAGTTAAATCATATGCTTGTTTTATTTGTGGAAATTTTTCAAATAATATTTCTGCTCTTTTTAACTGATTAATAGTCCATTCATCTTCTGATTTATATAACAGATATCGACTTCTTGCTAAAAGCTCTTTCAATGTGTCTCCATTACTCAAGATTTCAGGATAGTATTTTTCCTGCATTTCTCTTGCTTGTTTTATAGCTTTATTCTGAGCTTCTATTACGTCCCATCTAAGTTGAATTCTAATATGTTGCATTGCATCTATTACCAATCTAACTACGTGAAAACGGTCAATAACTTGACTCGCATTATGAAAACTGTTTTCAATTGCTAAACTCATATTTCTGGCCATATCCATGCTTACTTCTTTTACACTATTTCTTTTTTCAATAGGAATTTGTTCTAATACATTTTGGATTGTTTTTGCATCTGTCCCATTTATTATGGCTACCAGTGATTTCTTATTTTTATTTCTTCGCTTTTTATTGGTTATTATTGTATAAAGCTCACCTTTAGAAAGACTTACTTCATCAATACTTAGATTTTCATCAATGTTTTCCGGATATAAAAGATAGTTTTCTGCATGTGATTTTTGTTCCCAGTCACTGTATCCACTTACATGTTTTTTATAATGGCGTTGCAATTTTTTGCTATTTATCCCGTAGTAACTGGCTATGTTGCTCATGGTATCGGTTCGCGTATCCACCTGCATCTTTTAAAAAAGCAGAAAGTTCTTTTGTAAATTTAGATCCTTCTGAGATAAATGAATAATCACGTTTTATTATGGTTCCAGTAATTTTATGCCGCCATCTTCGCTTTTTTACTCTTAAAAATACGGCTTTACCTCTCAATGGAAAGTCTTGTATTAGTTTACTTTGCATAAATCCTTTAGACTCATATTCATTTGGATTATAACCCGTTGGAAGTTCGTTCTTTTCTGTAAATTCAATTACCCAAAACTCTTGTTTGGAATGAATATCACCTAAAACCTCATAATTTGAAATATCAAAATAATCCATTAATTCTGATGGAAATAATTGACGCAGCAGTTGTATA
>CAIZXK010000561.1 GCA_903936865.1 uncultured Bacteroidales bacterium
AAACTCCGGTAATTTAAAAGATGTAATTATTGAAGCCTGCCGCAAAGACCAAACAAAATTCTGGGTTTCGATGAACGCACGGTTTATCAGGGATACAAAAGGGCAGATTATTGGGACAGAAGGTGTTGTAAGAGATATTACTGAACGTAAAAACTTTGAAATTTCATTACAAAAAAGCGAAGAACGCTATAAACAAATATCTTCCAGCATTTCCGATATTACGTATTCATGCAAAATAAACAGAGATGGAAGTTCGGAGATAGACTGGATAATGGGAGCAACTAAACGAATATTAGGTTATTCAACTGATGAGCTTAAAAAATTGAAATGTTGGGGAAAACTGGTAATTGAAGAGGATTTCTCCAATTTCAGAAAATACGTATTGGAATTGGAAGCAAATACAGTAGGGCATTGCGAATTACAACTTATAACCAAAAACGGGGATATGGTTTGGGTTGATTCTAAGGCAGAAAAAATTGAGAAAAAAGGAATCAATGAAGAAAGTTATATTTTTGGCGGCTTATATGATATAACAGATAGAAAAATTGCTGAAAATGAATTAAAGGAAAAAGAAGAAAGATTCAGAAATCTTTTTGAATATTCAGGTAATGGTATCCGAATTGTAAATTCGAAAGGAATTGTTATTGACGAAAACAAATCGATGTCGAGAATTACAGGAATACCTAACGAAGAAGTAATCGGCAAACCCATTTCGGATATTATTTTCAAACAAACACCTGACATACAAAAAACACCCGAAACTTATGATAGAATAAAAAATGTAATTAATACGATTTTAAAGGAAGAAAAATTCCCTGAAAACTGGACAAAAATGACCAACCAATTAAGATATATTGATGGAACACTAAAAACGATTGAATCCAGTTATTTTATTGTAAAAACAGAAAATGAAACCTTATTTTATTCCATTATTCAAGACATTAGCGATATAGTAAAGGCTCAGGAAGAACTGATAGCCGCAAAAGCTGAAATAGAAAAAAGCGAAGAAAAATATCGGTTGCTGGCAGAAAACTCAAAAGATGTTATCTGGATGATGGATATCAATGGCAGGTATATTTATGTAAGCCCCTCGGTAATAAGCCTGAGAGGGATTACGGCTGAAGAAAATATGCTTGAAAATTTTGAAGAAGCAATTACTCCTGAATCTGCCCAATTAATAAAGCAATTATTTGCAAAAACAATATCAGACATTAATTCGGGAATAAAACCAGAATCAAGAACCATACTGCTTGAACAAAAATGCAAAAATGGCTCAACAGTCTGGACAGAAATAATGATAAGTGCGATTTTTGATGAATCTGATAATTTCAAATATTTTCTGGGTGTAACCCGCGATATCAACGAACGCAAACGAGTAGAAGAAAAAATCCTGAAAATGGGAAAGTATTATCAGGCAATAATTGAAAAAGCACCCGATGGAATTGCTTTAATTGATATACAGGGAAATTTTAAATACATTAGCCCGGCTGCTAAAAAAATGTTCGGATACGATGTGTTTGAAGAAATAAATGGTAAACCTGCGGAATACACCCATCCCGATGATTTGGAATTTGTTATTTCTAATTTGTTAAAGCTTATTCAAGATCCGGCTTATATTCCTACACTTCAATATCGCTTTATTGATAAAAATGGAAATTGGAAATGGGTTGAAACAACAATGAGCAATTTACTTGCAGATGAAAATGTTGAGTCAATAGTGTTGAATTTTCGCGACATCAATGAACGCAAAAGTATTGAACAGGAACTAATTAAAGCAAAAGAGAAAGTTGATGAAAGCAACAAACTCAAAACAGCATTTCTTCAGAATATTTCTCACGAAATCAGAACTCCTTTCAATGGCATTCTTGGTTTTCTGGAATTAATAAATGAAGAAGAACTTACAGTAGAACAAAAGAATAAGTATCTTACAATTATAAATAAAAGTTCCGAAAGGCTGATGAAAACCATCAACGATATTGTTGACATTTCTCAGATTCAGGCAGGGCAAATGGAAATTAAAAAAACCAATGTCAGCATTAGTGATTTATTTTCCGAAATTGTAAAAGATTTTAAAAGTGATGCTGAAAGTAAGGGATTAAACCTTAGCATTAATACCCAGTTGCCCGAAAACCATAGAAAAATTTACACCGATAGCAGCAAACTACATGCAATTCTCTCTATTCTGACAGACAATGCAATAAAATTTACAGCAAGCGGTCATATAGAAGTTGGATGCATCAACATGCTTATGCACGATAGCAGTTCTGTTGAGTTTTATGTAAAAGATACAGGTATAGGAATAGCTGAGGATAATCATAAATTGATATTTGAAAGATTTATGCAGGTTGATGTTTCAAATACCAGAGGATACGAACGATCGGGACTTGGCTTGTCCATTGCGAAGGAATATGTTGAAATGCTTGGTGGTAAAATATGGCTGGAAAGCACATTGGATAAAGGAAGTACTTTTTATTTTACAATTCCATTAAAAATTGAAGCTACTGAGGAAGTTATTCCAACGTTGGTATCTGCAAAAAAAGAAGAAAAAACTAACGAAATGCTAAAAATATTACTTGTGGAGGACGATCCCACATCCGAATTATTTATCAAGATAATAGTAAGAAAATTTTGCAATGAAGTGCTTTTTGCAAATTCAGGAAGCAAAGCAATAGAAATTTGTCGCAACAATCCAGATATAAACCTGATACTTATGGATATAAAAATGTCTGATGTGGATGGATTGGAAGCTACTAAAAAAATAAGGGAATTTAATAAGGAAGTGATAATCATTGCCCAAACCGCTTATGCATTTTTGAGCGACAGGCACAAAGCTATAGAGGCCGGCTGCAATGATTATATAACTAAACCTATTAAGAAAAATCTTTTATTGGAAATGATAGATAAGTATTTTACTCTTTAATTTCATTTTATTAAATAATAAGAAAAAACTTATGAATTCATTATTAAAACATATATTATTGGTTATTTGGTCTTTAATGTTGGGTACTACATTAGAAGCCCAAAACCAGCAAAAAGTTACTTTGCAATTAAAATGGAAACATCAGTTTCAATTTGCTGGTTATTATTCAGCAATAGAAAAAGGTTTTTATAAAGAAGCCGGACTTGAAGTAAAACTAAATGAAGCAATTGAAGGTATTAATCCAAGCGAAATAGTTTTTGAGGGAAAAGCAGAATTTGGTGTATGCTCCTCTGATATTCTGCTTATGAGAGCTCAAAATAAAAAAGCAGTTGTATTAGCTACTATTTTTCAACATTCACCACAAATATTATTAGCTGCAAAAAAATCTGGAATTGAAAATGTACATAATTTAATCGGGAAACGACTTGCTATTGAACCCAATGCAGCAGATATCATTGCTTTGATGACAGATGAAGGTGTAACACTCGATAAATGTTCTGTTGATCAGCATCAGTTTAATGCTGATAAGTTGATTCGTGGAGAGATAGATGCAATTACAGCATATTCTACCGATGAGGTTTATGAATTAAAAGATGCAAATTTTGAATATGTACAATTATCTCCCAATATGGATGGTATTGATTTTTATGGTGATGTTTTATTTACTACCGAAGCATTCATTCAAAAAAATCCTGCCTTGGTTGAAAAATTTAGAAAAGCATCATTAAAAGGATGGAAATATGCAATGAAAAATCAAGAAGAGATTATTCAGCTTATTTACAATAAATATTCAAAAAGGCATAGTGTTGAGCATTTAAGATTTGAAGCTAATGCCATGAATAAACTTATTATGGCAGATGTTATAGAAATAGGATATACAAATCCCGCAAGATGGGAGTCAATTGCTAATATTTATAAAAAGCTAAATATGCTCAATAGTAGTTTTACTACTGATGGTTTGCTGTACTCAGATTACCAGAAAAATAATGTGGAAATTCCATGGAAAGTAATAATTGGATTTCTTTTGATTATTGCTTTTATTGCTTTAATTGCATACTTTTTTTATATAAACTCACAAAGATTTAAGAAGGAAATAGCACAACGAATTTTATTGGAGAATGATTTGAAGGAAAGCGAAAAAAAATATCGTTTTTTAACAGAATTTACAGCTGATGTAATTTGGGTATTAAATATTACAACGGGCAAATTTACCTATATCAGCCCTTCTGTATTCCAGTTAAGAGGTTTTAATGTAGAAGAAGCCATGCTCGAAACACTGGAAAATGCAATAACCCCCGAATCGATAGTAATTGTAAATGATGCTATTTCTAAAAATATACAAACCTTTATTACTCAACCCGACTTGCCTAATCATTATTTAAATGAAATTCAACAATATTGCAAAAACGGAGAAATAATTTGGGTTGAAGTATCAACACAATTCCGTTATTGTCCAACAGGCGATATCGAAATAATAGGAGTTAGCCGCAATATTGAAGAACGGAAAAAGGCAGAAGCAAAAATTTTAGAGAGCGAAACAGAACTCCGTAAATTGAATGCTACCAAAGACAAATTCTTCTCTATCATCGCACACGACCTTAAAAGTCCATTCAATTCTATTATTGGTTTTAGTGAGGCTCTTATTGAACAAGTAATAGATAAAGATTATCAGGGAATAAGAAAATATGCCGATATAATTAACCAATCCTCACAAAAGGCAATGAATTTACTTATGAATCTTATGGAATGGGCACAATCACAAACCGGAAGGATTGAGTTTATGCCCGAATCCTTCATAATTAATGATTTAATTGATGAAAATGTAAATTTATTTAATGAAATTGCAGGTCAAAAGTCAATTAATATTAAAACAGAACTATTTGCCAATTATAACGTAACAGCAGATAAAGCTATGATTAAAACCGTATTGAGAAACCTGATTTCAAATGCGGTGAAATTTACAAAACAAGGTGGTGAAATATCTATTTCAACTGTATTGAGCCAAAATAAAGTTATTGTTTCAGTAAAAGATAATGGAATTGGGATACCAACAGAAAATATTGAAAAATTATTCA
>CAIZXK010000562.1 GCA_903936865.1 uncultured Bacteroidales bacterium
ATAAAAAAATAGCATCGGCTACCGTAATCATCAATATAACTTTTACAGATTCTTAAAAATTTAATAATTTTAAATTTAAATTATAAATGGCAACAAAAGTTGACAATACGCTTCATAAACATTTGAAGAAAATTTTTGGTTTCGATAATTTTAAAGGAAATCAGGAAAGTATAATAAATAGCTTAATGGCAGGCAAAGACACTTTTGTAATTATGCCTACCGGTGGAGGAAAATCTTTGTGTTACCAATTACCTGCTATTGTTAGTAAAGGAACTGCTATAATAATATCCCCGCTTATTTCCCTCATGAAAAACCAAGTGGATGCAATCAGAAATTTTGGTAATGATGATGGAATTGCTCACTTTCTTAATTCTTCTTTATCAAAACAAGAAATAAAGGATGTGAAAAATGATTTGACTTCAGGCAAAACAAAACTTTTGTATGTTGCACCTGAATCACTTACAAAAGAAGAAAATGTTGAATTCTTCAAGGAAATTGAAATTTCCTTTTATGCAATTGATGAAGCACATTGTATTTCGGAATGGGGACACGATTTTAGACCTGAATACAGAAGATTACGTCCGATTATTGAGGCAATAGGAAAAAAAGTTCCTATTATTGCACTTACAGCCACAGCAACGCCTAAAGTTCAACATGATATTCAAAAAAATCTGAATATGATGAATGCAGAATTATATATCTCTTCATTCAACAGACCAAACTTATATTATGAAGTTCGACCAAAAAATAAAGATGTAAATAGAGAAATTATTAAATACATCAAAAATAACATGGGGAAATCAGGCATTATTTATTGCCTGAGTCGAAAAAAAGTTGAGGAATTTGCAGAAACTCTTCAAGTCAACGGTATTAAGGCTCTACCCTATCATGCAGGCTTAGACCCGGTTACACGTGCTGACAATCAGGACAAATTTCTGATGGAAGAAGTGGATGTAATAGTTGCTACTATAGCTTTTGGAATGGGCATCGACAAACCTGATGTTCGTTTTGTAATTCATTATGATATACCCAAAAGCCTAGAAGGATATTATCAGGAAACCGGCAGAGCCGGACGTGATGATGGCGAAGGAAATTGCATTGCATTTTATAGTGAAGAAGATATTAATAAACTTGAAAAATTTCTGAAAGGAAAACCTGTAGCTGAACAGGAAATAGCCATGCAACTAATGAACGAAACAGTATCCTATGCTGAATCTTCTGCTTGCAGACGTAAAGTTCTATTACATTATTTTGGTGAAAATTATGACCATGATAATTGCAGCACTTGCGACAATTGTAACCATCCAAAAGAAAAAACAGATGGAACTGAAGATGTTGTTAATGCAATCGAAACTGTTATCGCTGTTAAACAATTGTTTAAAGTTAAACATGTGGTACAGATAATAATTGGTAAAAATTCTGCTACTCTTAAAAAAATGAAGCATGATAAATTACCGCAATTTGGAATTGGCGCAGATAAAGTGGAAGGATATTGGAATGCTGTTATCCGTCAAGCTCTTATTGAAAATCTTCTTTTAAAAGATATTGAAAATTATGGCCTGCTTAAAGTTAGTCCGGAAGGATTAAAGTATATCAAAAAACCATATAAAATCATGATAGCAAAAGATCATGATTATATAAATGATGAAGATGAGGATTTAATGTCTGTAATGGGTGGTGCCGGTCGTTCCAATGCTACTGATAAAACGCTGTTTGCACTTTTAAAAGATTTACGAAAAGATATTTCGCGAAAAGAAAACTTACCTCCTTTCGTTATTTTTCAAGATCCATCATTAGAGGATATGACTATACAATATCCTATCACAATGGAAGAAATGAAGCAAATAACAGGTGTTGGTTCAGGAAAAGCATTAAAATATGGTCAACCTTTTATTAATTTAATTAAGAAATATGTTGATGAAAACGAAATTGAGCGTCCTCAAGACTTGGTTGTCAGGTCAGTGGTAAATAAATCCGGATTAAAAGTTTATATAATTCAAAATATTGATAGAAAATTAGCATTAGAAGATATTGCTACTGCCAAGAATCTTACAACAGAAGAATTATTAACAGAAATTGAAAGTATCGTTTCTTCAGGTACAAAAATTGATATTAAATATTATATAGATGAATACATAGACGAATATCATCAGGAAGAAATTTATGAATATTTCAGGGAAGCTGAAAGTGATTCAATAGAAGATGCTTTAAAAGAATTAGGAGAAAATGAATATACTGAGGAAGAAATAAGATTGATGCGAATTAAATTTATGTCAGAATTAGGAAATTAGTAATTAATTATAAATCAAAACAATGAACGAAGAAAATAACGTTATTGATAACATGGAGGAGAATAAATCAACCCCAATCAAACAAAACAATATTACTGAAAATCATAATGATATAAACAATAAAAAAACAAATTACAGTATGTTTTTTAATGTTTTAATATTTATTGCAGTAGCTGCTCTTTATATTATTCATTTTACTTCTGCAAAAAAAGAAGTTATTCAACCGGTTTCTATAAAAAGTTCTTTAACTATTGCATACATCGATAGTGATACTTTATGGGAAAATTACGAATTTGTAAAAGATACAAAAAAAGAACTGGATGATCTCGAAATGCAGTTGAACAACAATTATAAAGCTCAGGGCATGGCTTTTAAAGCTGAATATGATAATTATCTCAAAACCGGAGCTTCATTAACATTAGGTGAACAAAAGAAAAAAGAAGCAGCTTTACAACAAAAGCAACAAAATTTGATGGAGCTTGAAAAAAACCTTGGTAACCAAATTCTTGAAAGAAAACAAGCCAAAAATATTGAATTGCAGGATTCTATCTTTGCTTATGTAAAACGATTTAATCTGGGACCAAAATATTCATTTATTATGGAAAAATCCAGAGTAAGTGGAATTCTGTTTGCCAATGACAGTTTAGATATAACTAAATCAATACTTAAAGGATTAAACGAAGCCTATACAAGAGGTAAAAACAAGTAATTATGTTTTTGGAAGTTTGTGCAAACTCAGTAGAATCTGCTATTGCTGCTGAAAAAGGTGGTGCAAATAGGGTAGAGTTATGCGATAATTTATCAGAGGGAGGTACAACTCCCTCTTTTGGTGCTATAAGGATTGCACGAAAACATTTGTCTATTGATTTACATGTAATTATACGTCCAAGAGGTGGTGATTTTTTGTATAATTCACTTGAATTGGAAATTATGAAAAGTGATATTCTTGAATGCAGGAAAATCGGAGTAGATGGTGTTGTATTTGGAATGTTGACACAGGATGGTAAAATTGACAAAAATTTATGCAAAAATTTTGTTGATCTCGCCTTTCCAATGAAAACAACCTTCCATCGTGCATTTGATATGGTTGCAGATCCGAATCAAAGTCTCGAAGATATAATTTCATCAGGTTTTGACATTCTTCTTACTTCAGGGTTACAAAATAAAGCTATTAACGGAATTCAACTTATCAAAGAGCTTGTTGTTCAATCAAATGAAAGAATAAGTATTATGCCTGGAAGTGGAATCAATGAAACTAATGTATTAGAAATAGCTAAAAAAACCCTCGCAAAAAATTTTCATATTTCAGTTCGTAAAATATCCGAGAGTAAGATGATTTTCAAAAATGAAAATTTGAAAATGGGTGGAATTCAACAAATTTCAGAGTTTGAAAAAAGTATCACTGATGAAACTAAAGTAAAACTTATCAAAGATATTTTAGAAACCATTTCATATTAGAAAGAACCATTCTACTTTCCTTTTCAAAATAAAATTAACTGAGTTCTCATCAAATTTTAATGTGTTATCTAATAAATTATTAGCCAAATACTAAATGCATTTAGTTAAAATTCTTAACAAAAATTCAAATTAACTGATTTTTTGCCAGTTATAACTTATAGGTATAAGTCATATTTTTTCAAAATTGGAAGAATTATATTGATAAAAATAATACATTTGCATTAAAGAAAATCACTAAAAAACACAAACAAAAATCTAAAATGCAATACGGTCATTTTTCTGAAGACGGAAAAGAGTATATTATTGATAGAATGAATACTCCAAGTCCATGGATTAATTATTTATACAACGGAAGATACTTTACAAGTATTTCGAACAATGGTGGCGGAATGAGTTATTTCAAAAGTCCGCTGCATGGTCGCATTACACGTTATCGAATTAATGAAGTTCCTCACGACAGACCCGGAAAATACATTTATATTAAAGATAATGAAACCGGTGAAGTATGGAGTTTAACCTGGCAACCGGTTGGTAAACATTTGGAATCTTATAAGTTAGCTCATGGATTTGGATATACACGATCTGAAGCACAAATTAATGGTATTGATTCATCTGTTTTATATTTTGTTCCTCAGGATGATGATCAGGAATTGTGGAAAACTACACTAAAAAACATTACCGACAAGCCACGTAAACTATCTGTTTATGGTTATGCTGAACTGGCATTGGGTCATGCTTTGGTTGATTTAATTAATCAATGTGATGATCAGCACTTTAACCGTGCTAATTTTGATAAGAATTTAAATACACTTTTTTCAACCAAAACCTATTGGGTAACTCAAAGCAAAGGCACTCAGCAACAGGAAAATAAAGAATGGGATCAATGGACATTCTTCTCGGTAAATCATCCGGTAGCAGGCTTTGAAACGGTACGTGAACGATTTATAGGTCTTTATCGCAACGAAAATAATCCTGAGGGTATTGAAAAAGAAAATCTTAGCTGTCAGGAAACCGATTATGGTAATGTGGTGAGTGCCTTGAAAATAGATATTGAATTACAACCAGGTGAAAGCAAAGACCTTGTTTTTACATTAGGTGTAATTGAAAAAATAAAATTTGATGCACTTAAAGAACAACGGGTTAACAAATATAAAGATGTAATTGAAGTTGATGCTGCCTTTGCAAAACTCAACAAAAGCTGGGATAATTATTTTGCCCACACTTCTGTGGAAACACCGGATAATGATGTTAATGTATTTATGAAATACTGGATACCTTATCAGGCAAAAGTGGCTTTTGATGTAGGTCGGGTTGCCAGTTTCTATTACTGGGGTATAGGCAGAGGTTTCGGTTTCCGCGATACATCTCAGGATACTATTGCAGTTACGATTTCAAATCCTGAAAAAGCTAAAGAACGTATCCTATTACTTTCCAGACAAATGAGAACTGATGGTAAAGTTTATCATCATTTTCACGGCGATGGTGAAGGCGAATTTACACAGCATTGTGATGATCCACTGTGGTTTATGCTGGCAGTTTCGGAATATCTGAAAGAAACCGGCGACTTCAGTTTATTGGACATTAATCAGCGTTTTATTGATGAAGGTAAAGAAGGTAGTATCCTCCAACACATGTTCGCTGTAGTTAATTATGCCAAAAGTAATCTTGGTAAGCACGGACTTCCGATTTTCGGCAGAGGTGACTGGAACGATACTTTAGACTATATTGGTGGTGAAGAAGGTGGCGAAAGTGTCTGGGGTGGAATGTTTTACGCAGCTATGCTTAATTTATTCATCGAAATGCTAGATTATCTGGGGAAAGACAAAGAAAAAGCAGAAGTTTCATCAGTACGCGATAAGCTAATCAATTCAATAGAAAATAATTGCTGGGATGGTGAATGGTATATCCGCGCTTTTGGTGGCAAAGGCAGTAAAGTAGGTTCTAAAGAAAATAAATACGGAAAAATATTTTTGAATACACAAATCTGGCCTGTTCTGGCAGGCTTCCCCAATAAGGAACGTATTGTAATAGCTATGAATAGCGTTAAAAAATATCTGGATTCACCTGAAGGTCCTAAAAAATGTTCGCCGGCATGGAAAGAAATTGACCCGAATATAGGCCTGGTTACCAGATGTGTATGGGGCAAGAAAGAAAACGGTGCTATATTCTGTCATCCGACAACCTGGGTTATTCAAGCTGAATGCATGTTAGGAAGAAGCAATCAGGCATTTGATTATTTCAAAAAAATGTTGCCAAATCGCATTGATAGCGATATTTTTGTTGCAGAACCTTATGTGTATTCACAGTATATCACCAGTAACGAACATTCACAACCAGGAAGAGCAAGTCATTCGTGGCAAACAGGCTCAGCGGCATGGATGTATCGGGTTAGCTATGACTATATGCTGGGTTTACGTCCAACATACAGCGGTTTACTGATTGATCCTGCCATACCATCGCATTGGGATGGTTTTAAAGCAAACCGTATGTATCGTGGATGCCTTTACAAAATAGAAGTCAATAATCCACAGCACATTGAAAAAGGAGTGAAAGAAATTTTTGTTGATGGAGAAAAAATTAACGGAAATGTACTTCCGGTTTCAAAAGAAAAAGAATGTGATGTAAAAGTAATAATGGGTTAATTTTAACCCCTGACAGGGTTTTCAACCCTGTCAGGGTTGAATCCATGCCATATTCAGTTTTCAAGTAATACATGAAAGTTCAATCAAGAAAGTTTACTTACTGAAATAAATTAGAAAATAACATTTAATCAAACAAAATGAAAAGACATCCAAAAAGTCCGGTATTAACAAGAGCAGATATTCCTGATATTTATCCGCAGTTGGTAGATGCAACTTCAGTTTTCAATCCGGGAGCTATTAAGTACGGCGACAAATATTTACTGATGCTCAGGGTTCAGAGTCGTTCACGAGAAACC
>CAIZXK010000563.1 GCA_903936865.1 uncultured Bacteroidales bacterium
AAGCACGAACCGCTAACACGGGCTTGGCAAAAGTGGCGGTTCAGTGCTTCGCAGACACATTTGTGGTTAATCAAAGTTTGGTTCTCCGCATGAACATTTGTGGTGAAAATCGCCACCTTCGCCAAGCCCGAAAACGTTAGCGGTAATTATTGAACGACAAGCTAAAAAAGAAGAAAATAGAAAATAATGAAACACATATTCAATAAATGTTTTTTAATTTTGACAACAGCACTTTTTATAAGTTGTTCGAATAATAATAATGAAAAAATATATTTGAGATTTGAAAATGAGTTTAATAAAGACATATTAGACAACAAAGCGAAAAGTTTCAATTTTGAATATGATGGTTTAGTTCCGCAGAATTCATATTTTGTAAATTCAAAACTAAAGTTCTTAAAATATAAACACGGACCAGAAAATGGAAGTATAGAATCGCTAATTTTTTTTGACATTAATTCCGACATAATAAAAAAAATAGTTCGAAGAGAAATTTATTATGAATGGGACGACAGCAGAAACGAAAGAAATGGAAAATTTTCAGATACTTTATTTGTAATTCTGTTAGACAAAAATAAAATTTACACATATTTTGACAATAAATTAATAGACTCAACTTTTAATAAAAATGTTTACGAAACTGATATTGAATTTATCGAAAATATGAAAACTGAAACTGAAAAAAAATATAACAACCGCTAACACAGGTTTTGCAAGATTGCGGGTTTTGGGCTTAATTTAAAGTTGGTTTTGTACTTGTAAAATTAGTGTTTAAACGAATGTTTAGGCTTCCTTAATCCGCCACTTCTGCAAGCAGCAAAACGTTAATCAATTACAATAAAAAAGTGACTTACAACATGCAAGCCACTTTTTTTGTTTTAAGAACTATAAGAACTTTATAAACTGTTTCCGGCAAAATATTTCTTCTTCATCCAGAATGCTGCATTTACCAGTGCTATCATTACCGGTACTTCTACCAAAGGACCAATTACAGCTGTAAATGCTTCACCGGAATTCATACCAAAAATGGCAATCGCCACAGCTATGGCAAGTTCAAAGTTATTACTGGCAGCAGTAAACGATAAAGTTACTGTTTGTCCGTAGGTTGCTCCCGATTTCCGACTCATATAAAAAGAGCCAAAGAACATGATTATAAAATAGATAAGCAAAGGGATGGCTATCAGCACTACATCCATAGGAATTTTAACTATATATTCTCCCTTTAACGAAAACATTACTACAATAGTAAAAAGCAAAGCTATCAGCGTAAGCGGACTTATTTTGGGAATAAACTTTGTATGATACCATTGTTTGCTTTTTACACGGATAAGGATATATCGTGTTAGAAATCCGGCAATAAAAGGAATTCCAAGGTATATAAATACGCTTTCGGCAATTTGAGCTATTGTAATTTTCTCCACAGCATCGCTCGTCGGAATACCAAACCAGGCTGGGAAAACAGCAATAAACAGGTAGGCATATACCGAGAAAAACAATACCTGAAAAATTGAATTAAAGGCAACCAGTCCGGCAGCATATTGGGTGTCGCCTTTTGCCAGATCGTTCCAAACAATAACCATGGCAATGCAACGAGCCAAACCAATCATGATAATACCGTACATATATGGCAGGTTGGCATTATTTTCGCCCGGGAAAAGCTTGAAGAAAGTAATTGCCAAAGCAAACATAAGTACCGGCCCAATCAGCCAGTTTTGCACCAGCGATAAGGATAATATTTTCCAGTTACGGAATACATCTCCCAACTCTTCATACTTTACTTTTGCCAAAGGGGGATACATCATTACGATAAGTCCGATGGCAATCGGAATATTGGTTGTGCTTTCGGGAGAAGATTTTAGCGATTCCCAAAACTGTGCTATGGCAGGGAAAAAATAACCCGACAATACACCAACCGCCATAGCCAGAAATATCCATAAAGTAAGATATCGGTCCAGGAAATTTAAACGTTTATTTGAAGGCATAATTCTAATTTTAATAAATTTGAAAATGAATTGATTTTAGAATTGCAAATTATTTTGTGGCACTAACTGTAATACTGAATATTCCGACTTTACCAATGTTGAAATCATTAATTTCTTCTTTATTCATGTATTTTCCAAGTATATCATTCGGAATATCAATTACTTTTTGTTTGTGCAACGTAATATTCTGAAATCCCTGTTTGAGAATAATATCCAGGTATTCATCCATTTCAATAGCTCCGGAAACACAACCAGCATACATTTCTGCATCTTGTTGCAATCTCTCGGGCAATACACCTTTAATTACTACATCCGATACACAAAAGTGACCGCCTGTTTTTAATACTCGATGCATTTCTGCGAAAGCTTTTTGTTTGTCAGGAACAAGATTTAATACACAATTTGAGATAATTACATCAAATTTATTGTTTTCAAAAGGCATATCTTCTATATCTCCTTTTACAAATTGCAGGTTTGTTAATCCTAATTTTTGTTTATTAATATTGGCTTTAGCAATCATTTCATCTGTAAAATCCAAACCATAAACAAAGCCGGTATCTCCAACTAATTTACATGCAACAAAGCAGTCGTTTCCAGCACCTGAGCCAAGATCCAGCACGCTATCGCCCGAATTAATTCCGGCAAACTCAGTTGGCAATCCGCAACCCAAGCCAAGATCGGCATCAGGATTATAACCCTGAAGCTGTTCATAATTTTCACTAAAGATAGTGTAATCAACATCGCTGCAACAGCCAGTAGCTCCACAACAACTAGATTGATTCTGAATTTTTGATTGATTGGCAATTTCTCCGTATTTCTCTTTTACGAGATCCTTTAAATTTATTTTCTGTTTTTCCATTGATTTTAAATTATTGATTAAAATTTATTATTTTAAATTATTTTTTAATAGGAGGACAACAATTCTTCTTTTTAATTTCAATATTATTTTTTTCTAATGTTTTATCATTTGCTGAAGGACAACATGAAGTTGACATACTATCTTTTATTTCAGGACAACTTAATTCTGATTTATCTTTTATTGGTTTATTGTTATTTATTAATGGATATGTCCACATAATAAAACAAATTACAGTAATAAGCCATAAGAATGTTTTGGATTTAAAGAAAGTAGTTTTCTCCTTTATAGTACAACAGTTCTGAGAATCAACATTAGATTCACAACATTTTTTTTGTTTAGGTTTGTAGGCAATATAAAAGGCATAACCAAGGCTAAGTATTGTAAAAGCTAAAAATAAAGGTGTCAATTTGTTTAATATACGAATAGATGATGAAGATAAACCTAAGAAACCGAGTATAAATGTACCACCACAACAACCACTTAGGAAACAAGCTGGACCACAAGCACCTCCAAAACAACTTACAACAAAAGCTCCTATGCTTGACAAAACAGAAATTATTTTTGATTTCATTTTAACGATAAGTAAAATTTGTAAAATCCTTCTTTAATTTCATCCCGCACCCTTCTGAATTCACTCCATATATACTCATCAGAACCAGTTACATGAGATGGGTCATCAAAACCTATATGCAGGCGATTTTTAACTTTGCCCAAAAATGCAGGACAACTTTCGTTGGCACCACCGCAAACGGTAATTACAAAATCCCATTCCTGATCGAGATACAAATCTACTGAATCGGAAGTGTGATGACTGATATCGATACCGATTTCATTCATCACCAAAACTGCTTTTTCATTTAGTTTACCCGAAGCTTCTGTTCCGGCAGAACAAACGGTCAGGGATTTATCAAAAGATTGCAGGAAACCATGAGCCATCTGGCTGCGGCAACTATTTCCTGTGCATAAAATTAA
>CAIZXK010000564.1 GCA_903936865.1 uncultured Bacteroidales bacterium
CTACCCGTTTAGATATTTATTGAAAAGACACAGGTCTGGCTTAATCACGTTAAAGTTATAAAATTAAGTAAGTTATGCACAGGTAATCTCTTAGTTTATCCACCCTTTGCCACTGCTAACTGGTAACTGGTAACTGCTAACTGCTAACTGCTAACTGCTAACTGTTAACTGCTAACTGCTAACTGTTCACACACTACCCACTTTCAACATCCTTTTCCCAGGCACATAATTCTTATAAAGTGCCACATACCTCAATGGATCTAAAAGATGGTTCAATTTATCAATAGGTACATTCAAACTTTTCCCATCCCTGTCCATAGCCCAGCGGTAATTCTTCAACTCCCTGATTAGGTTATTGCTACCTCTAACCACATGAATTTTATACCTTTTCAATATATCAATCCCATTTCTGATACTGTCAGTTCCTTTAATAGCTCCTCTGATAGTAAACCCTTCCCGATATAATTCTTGTATACTTTTTGGCTCTGCACTATCAGCAATAATCAATTCATTATTTGTAATTCCAAGCTTTCTGAACTCATCAGCCAAATCCTGATTGGTTAATCCTTTCTGATACAGAACTTCTTCCACAAACAAATCATCCCCTTTAAAGCAAACTTTAACAACCCCGCTTTCATCATTAGAGTACCCAAAATCCAGTCCATAGTAAACAACTTCCTCTTCAGGAAACTTATCCACTACATCCCATTTATCATAAATCAAACCTTCCAAAGCACCACCCCAAAGTCCAAGCGTATAAATCCGATAGTAATGATAATCCACCTGTTTAAAACTTTCCAGTAACTCAATACTCTGTTCCGTAACAAACTGATTGTCTTTATAAGTTGTATGAAGTATGGTTGTATCCTTTCTGATACTATCCACTTTCAGGAAATTACCATCCTCTCTTTCATAACTTTCCTTCGGTGGAAAAAAATAGTTTGTAATCCAGCTATCCTCTAATTCCGGGTTAAAGGTTGCTATTTCCTGTATCACACCACCACGCAGAGAAGAAGTACTTTTCAGAAAATCAGTAAAAGCAATCTCATTCATTTCTTCATACCAGATTCCGGTCGGGTCCTTAATAGACTTCATTTTATAATCCTTGTCAAGTCCTCTTGCAAGAATATAATTCCCATTAGGCTTAAAAGTAATCTTAAGTGGATTTTCGGTTATTGTAAAATAATCAATCAATCCATAGCTATTGATAATATCCTTTATCGTCTGAAATTGGCTATCTTTTATATCTGCATATATCTTTCTCAAAAGAATAAACCTGCTGTATGGTTTACTCATGGTATCAATTAATACCTTTTGAGCAGCAAAGTAAGATTTTGCAGAATCCCGGGATCCGTACAAAAGCAAATATCTGTTTTTATCCCTCAAAAGAGGAATATAAACCTTATTGAATAATCTTTTATCGCTTAGGTTAAATTTCATTCTTCGGGTAGTTCTACTTTGATTTCGTCACTATCCTTGCTCAGGGTGTAATCAGTTTTATTCAGCTTAGGTAGGATATATTCCAGCAAGCCGGTCATTATCTTTAAGCGGTCCGGTGCTTTCAGACTATTCAGGTCAGCTATCATCTGATCCTCGTCATAGCTCTCCATGAGCAACTGAAGCCGTTCCTTCATCTCTTTGGTGCTTTTGTGTAAAGCTCCTACTGGTTTAAATCCGGTATGACCTTTCACAAATTGACCACATTTGTTTCTATCTTTATTTTCCATTATATACCATATTTTATGGGGTGATTAATTTGTTTATATATCTTTAATTCATCCGTTTAAGATATTTTGTCGTTTTTCTATCAGTATAGCTTGATTTAATGCTAACTGCAATGCTTCAACTAATGTATACGGTGCAAGATTATTTTTGTATGTTTTCTCAAACTCTATAAAATATTTTCTTGCTTGCATACCTTTATCACTTTTCTGCATCATTGAAATATGCTTTGCACAATCTAATGTTAAGGCATAATCAGTAAGTCCTTGATTTGCAAGGGTGTTTATTTCTATACACCCTACATAATCAACGTTTTCTGTAAATCCGTATTCAAATTGTCTAGTAATCCATACGGTGAATCTTTCTTTACTTTCAAGAAATTTATACAAATCTCTTGCAGACACTTTTTGTTGTCCTTCTTTCTCAATTACTTTAAAAATTTCTTCCATATTATTTCCTTGTTTACTTTTCTGTTCATTTTGCGAAATCGAAATGTGCCGTAGCATTAAGTCCTATATACCAATTTTTCTATCTGACTTATACTTAAGTTGTATTCGTCGCTCAATTCATATTTTACAGAGATACAGGTTTTATCTCCTTTTTTCATTGCTTCATAATATAACTCTTTAACTAGCCATTTTTTTAAAATATTAATATTTA
>CAIZXK010000565.1 GCA_903936865.1 uncultured Bacteroidales bacterium
ATGTTTCGGATATTTCTGTTATTTAGTTTTATTGTTATACTTTTTGTTTCATGTACCGAAAATACTGATTCACAATACAATCAGGAAGATGTGGATGAGATGAGAAGGCAGGAAAAAATTGAAAATGAACAAAAGTTTGAAGAAAATCAACAGGATTATAAAGTGAGAAGAATTCCAGCCAAACAAGATAATCCAAGACCAGATGATGATTAAAATCGTTAGGTTTTGATTTTGAAATATTCAACAAACTTAAATACTATTTTATTTTTCAATCTTTTTATCTAAATGAAAAATATCCAATGCAACAATCATTGCAATAAACCCCCAAAAAGGTACAGAAGCTTTGTCTGTATCCAAAAAGTTATTTAAAAAACCATGTACATAGTAAGTACTCAAACTTAAAAAAGCCAATAAACTTAATAATTTAATTTTCTTATCATTAGTTCTTCTATAAACTTTATAACCAGTTAAAAATGTTGAAATTGAGATTGCCAATACGGAAAGAAAACCCAAAATTCCTGTTTCTGCAAGGGGACCAATATATTCACTATGAGCATTTCCTTTATTACCAGCATTCGTACTTATAATTGTTTTTTCATAGGAATATTGAAATGGGGCATAGCAAAATTGGTAAGTACCTGGTCCAAAACCGAAAAAGGGTCGATCCTTAAACATTCTAAAAGCTGAAATCCAACGATTTATTCGTTCAAGATTAGAAGCATCAGTTGAAATATTTGACATTGATTGAATGTGCTCTGTTAGTTTACCAGAAGTATCTTGCTTGTTCTTTTCCATCTTCATAATAATCTGTGTACGAAGCATAAAGAACATCAAAATTAATACAAAACCTGAAAGGGCTACCCACTTAAATTTAATTTTGAACTTAAGAATTATAAAAATTCCAATGGCTGCAGCTAAACCTAACCATGCAGCTCTGCTATAAGACAAATATAATCCTAACGTAAGAATTACAAATATAAAAAAGGTAAATAACCGTTGAACATTAGAATATTCCCTGTCAAATAAAAAGCCAATAATAACAGGCAAAAAGAAAGCTATCATAGCACCATAAGAAGTATGATCATTATAAAATGGATCCATAATCCAATGTCCAATGTCTTCATCAAAAGCATAAGCCGAATGTTTTATAGTAGTATAAATAATTACAAGAGACAAACTTAACATATACATCCAAGAAAAAATCTTGAAATTTTTTATATTTTTAAAAACATGAATCGCTAAAAAATAAAATGGGATAATAAACCAAAGCTTAGCTATAAAAAATTTAAATGAAACCAATGGAATTTCACTTGTAATACTTGTAATAAGAATCCATGCCAAATAAAAAAACACAGATAATGTAACAGGATGTTTAATAATTTTAAAATCGAACTTTTGCTCAAAAAATATTTTATATAAATATAATATCAGCACAGCAACCATCATTGGTTCAGTTGGAAGAGCCAAACCCAATTGAGCATTATAATCGCTTAATGTTATTGATAATGGAGTTAAAAATGTTATTAATAAGAGTACTTTATCCAATGATGTAAAATACATAAAAAACAAGAAACCAATCAATGGAAAAGTCATGAACCAAAACTGTTCATTAGCAATTAAAATGGCGTTTATTAATATAAACAATCCACTAAAGCCATAAATTAAGTATTGTACTTGCTTATTTGTCAATGAAAATGATAGTTAATGAATTATTTTTTTATAAAATTCTTTTTATAAACTGTTTCAATGAAGATTAAAATAAGTATTGTTAGCATAAAAGCTGAAAATGTTGAAAGAAAAACAATTAGCCATCTAACAGGAGTTGTTTTTTTCTCCGCTTTAAAAGCGGTATCAACTGTAAATTTTTGTGGAATATATTCTTCTGCATCTACTTTAGATTCATCTAATTTAGCTTTAATTCTATTCAACTGTTCTGTTTTATATCCCAGATTATTTCTCAAGAAAACATATATACCACCATATTTGGATAATGTATCCAACTTAGCTTCAAGTCTTTCAACTCCTTGTTTATTTCCTTTCCCTAATTGAATTGCTAATTCCTGATTTATCATTTCTGCTTGGGTTTCATAATCATTTACCCCTTTTTCGCGAATTATTCGCAATGAATCATTTAAAATATTTATTTCATTTTGAATACTTTCGAAATTTTTCTTAACAATTTCATAACCTCTTAATGCACGCTCTTTTTGCATCTCATTCTTTAAAGAATCCAGTAAGTTAGAAATACTGTTTGCCATATCAGCTGCCTTTTGTGGATTTTTATCCATAACAGTTATTTCAACAGCCATAAATTCAGTTCTTTTGAATGAAATATTTTCTGAATATTCTTTTATTAATAAAGTATTTTTAAATTTTGAATTTGTATCAATTTCGTAATGCTCAGCCAAATTAAATCTTTCAATAACTTTATCTCTGATTTTACTTGAATTTAATATCTGCAGTAATTGCTCTGCCTGCTCTTCTTCTCCGAATTCAAGAATATCCTGATTATTTCCTGGATTGCTGTTTATTAAAGCTTTTGAAATAGAATTAGTTGAGGTAGGAAATAATACTACTGTTGATTTGAATTTGGGTGTAATTAAATAAGATGCACCTGCTGAAATTATTGCTGCTGAAATACTTATAATAATTAATATTTTTCTCCAATTCCATAAAAATAAAAAAAAATTGGTTGAATTAAAATCAACATTTTGGTTGTTATTTTCAATCATGTTATCTGTTTTTTAAAGCAAAAATAGTGAATTTTATTAATATAACAAACCTCTAAAAAAGCTTAACTAATATTTAGGAATTTAAGCTTAAATTTTATTTACGCTTTATTTTTAATAAGGTTTAATAATGACTTAAAATTTAGCAATTTGAGAAAAGATGCCAATAGAATCGATAACATTACCATTCCAATAAAATTATATATCCAATTGTTTTCGATGAAATGTTTTGAGAAAATATTAATAAAAACAACTCCTGTTGCAAAAGATAAAATTGATAGTAAGAATCGATAATCAATTTTAAATTTAAAGACTTTTTGAGCAAATATAACCTGAACAAATGCACTTAAGAATTGTGTAATAATACTTGAATAAGCTGATCCAACAGCCTCTAATCGTGGAATTAATATAAGATTCAATGAGATATTTAAAATCATTCCAGTAGCTGCAATAAAATTTAATTCTTTCAGATTTCCATTAGCAGTTAATAAGGTTCCAAAAACATAAGTAGTTGATACTGCTATAAATCCCATCATTAGCCATTTAAAAACTTCAGCCGACTCTTCAACATGATTTGTATATAACATACCCATTAGTTCTAAAGAATAAAAGTAAGACCCAATCCCAACAATTAAAGCTAATGTAATCAACAGTTTAAATGATAATTTTACAATATGAACAATTTCTTCCTTATTTTTTATCATTTTGGAAAATAATGGAAGAAGTAAAACGGCAAATAAAACGGCTATCATATTTGTTGCATCCAACAATCTGTAAGATGAAGCATAAATTCCTGCCTGTTCATCACCAATATTTCCAGGAAGTAATCGTTCAAGCATCACAGAATCAATACGATTATAAAATGTCATTAGTAAAGTTAAAATTGCAAATGGGAAACTTTGCTTAATAATCATAACAAAAAATGGCTTATTCCAATTAAGTCGTGTAAAAGAGGATTTTCTCATTACAATAATAAATGCAATAAAAGCAGTAATAAAATAGGCAAGGGTTTGAGCATAAATAAACCATTCTATCCTGAATTTTTCAGTTGTTATATTGCCCCATATTAGTATAGCACAGAAAATTATCATTAAACTTCTATCAAGTACTGATACAAAGCTATCTGTTTTAAAAAGCAATAAACCAGAAATATTACTTCTTAAATATAACACAAAAGAAATAAGGAACTGATTAAAAACCATCCATCCTAACATTTGTAATTGCTGATTATTATAACCTATCAATATTCCAAATGTGAAAGTAATAACTCCAAAAACTACAGCTAAAAGGAGTTTTAAAATAACTATACTTGAAAAATGCTTGTTGAGAAGATGATTATTTTGAGCAATATTCTTGTTATTGAAGTTTGTTATTCCAAAATCTAATAAAATATTAAAAAGAAATGAAAAATTAAAAATTGCATAATAAAAACCATAATCTGAAGTACTTACAATGTTTTGAACTTTTACATCTATCCCTAATATCCAAAAAGGCTTAATTAACAGATTTAAAGTTAGTAGGAGAATAAGATTGGTAAGAAATTTTCGCTGCATATCTGATTTTTATACTGCAAAATTAATAATCCTTTAGGAATAATACATAAAAAATACGTTGAAATAATTTTGTTTGGTTAATTTTGTAAAAAAATTATTTTTTGTAAAAAACTTTATTTTTCATTAAAATGCTACAATAAATTGATTTACTAAATATTACAGAAATTAATACGAATGAGAATTGCAGTCAATACACGTCTTTTATTAGATGGAAAGTTAGAAGGAATTGGATGGTTTACTTATGAAACATTAAAAAGAATTACAATTCAGCATCCTGAACATGAATTTATTTTTTTATTTGATCGTCCTTTTCATCCAAATTTTATTTTTTCACCTAATATAACTCCTGTTATTTTATACCCTCCATCACGTCATCCTGTTTTATGGTTTTTGTTTTTTGAATTGAGTGTTCCTTTTGCATTAAAAAAATATAAAGCAGATATTTTTATCTCTCCGGATGGTTGGCTTTCTTTAAATTCTAAAGTGAAATCTCTTGCAGTTATTCATGATTTGAATTTCGAACATTTTCCTCAATTTATAAAACCAACACATCGGATTTATCTTAACTATTTTTTTAAACGCTTTGCAAAAAGAGCCAATCGAATAGCAACTGTTTCCTTATTTTCAAAAAATGATATTTCAAAATTGTATAATATTGAAGAAGATAAAATAGATGTCGTATATAATGGTGCTAATGATTTATACAAACCTGTTAGTGAAACAACTAAAGAAAATATAAAAAATCAGTTTACATTAGGGAAACCGTTTTTTATTTTTATAAGCTCGTTACATCCCCGAAAAAATATAGCCAATTTGTTTAAAGCATTTGATTTATTCAAAAAAAATAATAATTCTGAAACCAAATTAGTAATTGTTGGCCAAAAACAATGGTGGAATGGAGAAATAGCTGAAGCTTTTGATTCAATGGAGTTTAAAGATGAAATAATATTTACTGGAAGATTATCTCCAGAAGTTTTAAGTAAGTTATTGGCCTCATCATTGGCACTAACCTATGCTTCGTTATTTGAAGGTTTTGGAATCCCTATTGTTGAAGCTTTTTATGCAGAAACAGCTGTAATAACTTCGAATGTTACATCGATGCCTGAAATTGCCGGTGATGCTGCAATATTAATTAATCCATATAATATTGAAGAATATGCTAATGCAATGCAAATTATTGATTCTGATGAAAAATTTCGTTTATCACTCATTGAAAAAGGTAAAATAAGACGAAATAATTTCAATTGGGACAAATCTGCCGATAATTTATGGAAATCTATCGAGAAAATTCTTTAGTTTTATGGATGAGCAATAAAATAATATTCTTTATTTTTAAAATATAACTCATTAAACGTCAATTTTTTCAGTGATGGTTTATTTTTCAGCCAACTATCTAATAAAGATATTTTTAATCCTGTTGAATGAATGAAATCATAAATAGTTTCAGGTTGTGTGCCGTAATAATTACTTGCACCAAGTCCGAATTCAAAAATTACAATTGGTTTATTTTCTGATAAAATTCTTTTACTTCCTTTTAAAACACCTAATTCAGCACCTTCTACATCGATTTTGATGAAATCAATTTTTACAGAAATAGGTATTATTGAATCTAAAGTTTTCATCTGAACTTCAAGTTCTTCTATATCAGGGTTATTTATTGCATAATCTCTTTTTTTGAAACCACTATAAGCTGGTGCATTTTTCACAAACTGAAATGTTGTACTTCCTTCATTATCAGCTAATGCAAAAGGTAAAATATGATTTTTACTGGAATATTTTATTTTTAGATTTTCATATAAGTATGGTATGGGTTCAAATCCATAGTGTTGACCATTTGGAGATTGTTTTAAAATTAAATCGAGAATTTCACCTTTATGACAACCAACATCAATACATATTGATTTGGAATTAATTGTTCTTTTAATAATTAATTTTGTAAGTCTATCGTATTTAAGGTTTTTAGTAATGTCTAGATGAAAAAAGACTAAAATTTCTCTAATTGCTTTTTTTAAAAACATTTTTATTTTTTTTGCAAATTTACAATTTAAATTTACTTTCTAAAAATGTATCTGATATTCTAATAAATATTGAAAAATATTTTTAATGCAATAACATGAATCACAAATAGTAGATTATGAGCTTGTTTATCTACTTTGAAATTAATGTAAAATAATAGAATTAATTTACAAAAATTACAAATTCAATCATTTATGCGGTAATAACTTTTCAGAAAAATTCTTTTTTTTTTATAGAAATGATTTTAGATTTGCATAAAAATTTTGAATGAAAATTGAAGATATTTCAGCAACTAAAGAAAAACAAAAAGTTGCAACAATTTCAGTATTTGCAGCAATTGCAATTACACTCGGAAAGCTTATAGTTGGTTTATCCACAATGAGTTTAGGAATTTTATCAGAAGCTTTGCACTCTGCACTTGACTTTGTTGCAGCAGCAATAACATATTTTGCTGTAAAAATATCTGATAAACCCGCAGATGAGAATCATCATTACGGGCATGGCAAATTTGAGAATTTATCAGCATTTATTGAAACCTTGTTACTTTTTATTACATGTTTTTGGATTATTTATGAAGCGTTGCACCGATTGATTAGTGGAAAAACTGAAATAGAAATCTCAATTTGGGCATATATCGTAGTTATTGCCTCAATAATAATAGATTATGGTCGTTCTAAAGCATTAATGAAAGTCGCTAAAAAATATAATAGTCAGGCTTTAGAAGCAGATGCTTTGCATTTTTCAACAGATATCTGGAGTTCAGCGGTTGTGCTAATAGGATTGATTTGTGCCCAATTTGGCTTTTTTATGGCCGATTCAATTGCAGCACTAATTGTAGCTTTTATTGTTATCTATATTGCATATAGATTAGGGAAACGGTCAATTGATGTCTTACTAGACAGAACATCAATTGAAACTTACAAGAAAATTGAAGAAATTCTTATTAATATACCAGAAGTATTAACCTATCATAATCTTAAAATAAGATCATCCGGAGCATATACCTTTGTTGAGGTAAATATTCATGTTGACCCTAAATTAACCATTGAAAAAGCTCATGAAATATCACATAATGTTGAACTTTATATATGTGATAAAATAAATAAATGCGAAGTTCATGTTCACGAAGAACCTGAAAATGATCATGCTAAAAATTAAAAAACAAGATTATCTATTATAAATAAATAATCTTGTTTAAAACAAATTGTTTTTAAATAGAATCTACAGATTTTATTTCAGGAATAGCTTTTATAACAGCTTGTTCTACTCCATTCTTAAGAGTCATTAAACTATAAGGGCAAGATCCGCATGCTCCCTGTAATTCAACTTTAACTGTTAAATCTTCTGTTAATTCCACAAATTGAATATCTCCTCCATCTGCTTGTAAATAAGGTCTGATTTGTTCTATTACATTTTGAACCTTTTCAGTAAGTTCTAGTTTTGTTTCTATTGTCATGATTACTAACTAATTTAAACGTTATTAATTTTTAATTTCTACTATTTTTGTTGCCAGCTTTTCGGAATTTCTGATTGCAATTTGCTGTGCAACTCGCTCAGCCAATATTTTAAAGGCATTACCAACAATTGAATTATCATCATTTGCAACAGGATTTCCATTATCTCCGGATTCAGCTATACTTTGTACAATTGGAATCTGACTTAATAATGGAACATTTATTTCTTCCGAAAGTTTTTTGCATCCATCTTTTCCAAATATATAATACTTATTTTCAGGAAGTTCTGCAGGTGTAAAATAGGCCATATTTTCAACAATACCTAATATTGGTATATTAATTCCTTCCTGAACAAACATATTTGCAGCTTTTCTAACATCTGCAATGGCAACTTGTTGAGGTGTACTTATGATTAAAGCTCCAGTTACAGGAACAGTTTGAACCATAGTCAGATGCATATCTCCAGTTCCCGGTGGTAAATCTATAAGCATATAATCAATTTCACCCCAATCTCCATCTGTAAATAATTGCTTTAAAGCACCTGAGGCCATTGGTCCTCTCCAAACAAGTGCTTTGTCAGGATCAACAAAAAAACCTATTGATAATAATTTTACTCCATATTTATTGATTGGAATTATTTTTGTTTTTCCATCTACTTCAACAGCAGCAGGTTTCTCTTTTACAACATTAAACATCAATGGTATTGAGGGGCCATAGATATCTGCATCAACTAACGCAACTTTAGCTCCGGTTTTCGCTAAAGCTACAGCCAGATTTACAGCAACTGTTGATTTTCCAACTCCGCCCTTACCTGATGCTATTGCAATTATGTTCTTTATACCTTTCAAAAATTCATCATCGTTTTTTCTTGCTGTTGTTACTTTTGAAGTAAGGTTTATTTCAACAATTGCTTCTTTATCAATTATATTATAAATAGATTTAATACAATCATCCTTCATTTTATTTTTCATTGGACATGCTGGAGTTGTCAACACTAAATCGAAACTTATATTTTTACCGTCAATATTGATATTCTCTATCATGTGCAAACTAACCAAATCTTTTTTCAAATCAGGGTCATTTACAAGGCTTAAGGCTTCTTTAACCTTTTCTATTGTGTAATTCATTTTTTGAATGTTATTTTTATTTAGAATCGGTAAAATTAATATTTATTTTTTTATTCAATCGGATATTTTAAAATAAATATTTAAAAAGAAAACCTAACTAACAATATATCAATAATTAGCACATCAATAATAATAAAACCTATGATTGCTGTTAATTGAAAAACATTATTTACATTTGTTGAATAATTAATAAAAATAAAAATGAAAAAAATCTACGTAATTATTTTATTGGTTTTAATGGGTGTTAATTTAAACGCTCAATGTCCTTTAACAACAGCAGTTGATTTTACAGCAACAGATATTCACGGACAAACACATAATTTGTTCAGCTATCTTAATGCTGGAAAATATGTTTTAATTGACTTTTTTTATACGACTTGTGGGCCATGTCAGCAAACTGCTCCAAAAATACAAGGAGCTTATGAACATTTTGGCTGTAATTCAAGTAATGTTATTTTCCTTTCCATTGACAGAGGAGATGATAATACACAAGTATCTCAGTTTGATGATACTTATGGAATTCATTGTCCAAGTATAAGTGGAGTAGAAGGTGGTGGAACTGCAATAAATACAACTTACGGTATTTCTGCTTTTCCTACGGTAATTTTAATTGCACCTGACAAAACAATTATTGAGCAAGATATCTGGCCAATTGCCGATGCAGCTTATTTAATTGGTGTTATTACCGGACGTGGTGGCATTCCTGCAACATGTTCAAGTGGTTTAAATGAAACCAATGAATCAGAACAATCATCTTTATTGAAAATTTACCCAAATCCTGCTACAAATATCACATCATTAACTCTGAATTTACATAAAAAATCCTCAATTAAAGTTCAAATATTCAATGTTTTAGGAGAAAAAGTAATGGATTTACCTATATCAATTCTTGAAAGAGGAAGTCACTCAATTCAACTTCCATTAAACCAATTAAATAATGGAAGTTATTTTGTACAAATCTATGATGAAAATAAAATAATAGCAAGGGAAAAACTAATGAAAGCTGAATAAATACAAATAATAACCAACTTATTAATGATTATATTTAAAACCTGTTGAAAATTAATAGTTCAACAGGTTTTTAATTTTAAGAAAAAAACTAAAAATTCAGTTTTTTTGAAGAAAATTAAATTATAATAGCTGTAAGATAATATGATTTAGGATTTATAGATTAAATTCAATGAAGAATAGCTATTTTTTATAAATTTCGTTAATTATTAATCTTATGTTTTTCATATAACCTATAGATTAATCCATCTGCTAATCCAACTTTTGGAGCAATAATAGTTTCAATACCAGATGACTTCATTATTGTTAGAAATATTTTAGCAGCAGGAACAATAACATCAGCTCTATCGGGTCGTAAACCCATTTTTTCAATTCTTTCTTTTAATGGAATTGATTTTAATTGTTTATAGGCAAATTTCAATTGTAAAAAGTTTATATTATTTTCTAATTGATCACCATAAAGCTTAGTTAATCTATTGATATTTCCGCCTGTACCAACACAATTAATTCTTCCGAAATCACTTTTAAATTGAGAAAGCCAATCTTTCATTTTATTCCAGCTTTCTTCTTCTACTTTCTTGTTTAATATACGTACTGTACCTATATTAAATGAATTACAATTTATAAACTTATGATTTTGAAGAATTGAAATCTCTGTACTTCCTCCTCCTACATCTACATACATAGTCGTATTAAAATCATTACTAAAGTTTAAATTATTGGAAGATCTTATAATGTTTGCTTCTTCCATGCCATCAATAATTCTGACATCTAGATTTGTTTTAGTTTTTATTTTTTCAATAATTTCAACTTTATTGGAAGCTTCCCGCATTGCTGCTGTAGCACAGGCTTCATAAGCTATTGGCTGATATACATCAATTAGTAGTCTAAATGCTTCTAACGTTTTTATTAGTTTATCAACTCTTTCGTCACTAATTCTCCCTTTTTTAAAAACATCTTCTCCCAAGCGCAATGGAATTCTTACCAATGTAGCTTTAGAAGCTGTAGGGTAATTATTATCAGTTAGATAAACATTTGCAAAAAGTAATCTTACTGCGTTTGAACCTATATCTATTGAGGCAAATAACATATTAATTATGAGTGTTTTTCTTTTAAATATTTGTAAATTTCTATTTGTGCCCTGATTTTTTCAGTATTTTCATCTTTTTTATACGTATTAGGTATATTACCATTAAGGTATCTTGCTTTTACATTGTCACTAAGTTGAATTTCAAGTATTTTTCTTAAGTCAGCCTGAATTTTCTTACTGTAAATTGGAGCAGTTACTTCAATACGATGATCAAAATTTCGTTGCATCCAATCTGCTGAACCTATAAAATATTTTTCATCATTATTATTGCAAAATACAAAAATTCTTGAATGTTCCAGGTATCTGTCAACGATACTTATAACTTCGATATTTTCACTTATTCCAGGTATTTGTGGTATCAAAACACATATACCTCTGACAATCATTTTTATTTTTACATTAGCCTGGCTGGCTTCATAAAGCTTGTTTATAATCCTATCATCTACAACATTATTCAATTTAATTGTTATCCAGGCAGGTTTCCCCTTTTTTGCATTTCTTATTTCATTATCAATAAGATGCATAAAAAAATTACGAGTTTTAAATGGTGAAACTATTAAACATTCAAAATCTGGTTGATTATATTTAGCTTCGAAAAGATGAAAAACTTTATTAACATCGGATACTATTTTTTTATTAGCTGTTAATAAATGTTCATCAACATATATCTTTGCAGTTATTTCATTGAGGTTTCCGGTACCAATAGCTGCGTAATATACATTAATATTGTTTTCTTTTCGTCTTATTAATATTAACTTGCAATGAACTTTATAACCTGGAATATTTTGAATAACCTTTACTCCTTCCTCTTGCAATTTCCCAGCCCAGTAAATATTGGCTTCTTCATCAAAACGAGCCTGTAATTCAAGATAAACAGTAACATCTTTACCATTTCTTGCAGCATTAATAAGTGCATTAATTACTCTTGAATCTTTTGCAGCCCTGTAAATAGTCATTTTTATAGATCGTACAGCTGGATCAATTGATGCTTCCCTCAGTAAATCAATGGTATATTGAAAAGTCTGGTATGGGTAATGAAGCATAATATCCTCTTTTTTAATACTATCCAAAACCCTTTTATTTGTTGAAAGATCTTTGGTATAGAGTTTTGCTTGTTCCTCATATCTTAAATTATCAGCACCCAAATCTAAAGGAAAATCCATAAAGTCTTTAAAATTATGATATTTCCCTCCTTTCTTAAGAGTATCTTTCTTTTTAATATTGAATTTTCTAACAAGTAAATCCAAAAGAACAGTAGGTATGTTTTCATCGTATATAAAACGAACTGTTACACCTCTTTTACGCTGTTTTATACTATCACTTATTTTTTCAAGAAAACTCTTTGATACATCATTATCTATATCCAGTTCTGCATCTTTTGTAAATTTTATAGTATATGCTTCGAAAGTATCATATCCAAAAATAGAAAATATATCGGATAAACAGTATCTTATAACATCGTCTAGTAATATTATATATTTTCTATTATCATTTTTATCGGGTAAAATCAGAAATCTTGGAATTCTGTATGTAGGGATTTCTATAAGAGCATAACTCTCTATCATTTGCTTTTTGCTAACTTTTAAATCTATAGCTAAATAGATAGATTTGTCACGCAAATTGGCAAAGTTAAAAAACTGATCAAGCATTATTGGAAATAAGTGTTGTCGGACTTCTTCCCTAAAATATTTTTTAACAAAACAACCTTGTTCTTCATTAAGTTCCAACTCATTAACAATAAATATATTTTCTTGGGCTAGTTCTTTTTTTATTCTTTCATAAGTTTCGTAAAATTCATTTTGTAAAACACCAATTTTTAAGTTGATTTCCTTAAGTGTTTTTTGGGGATTATTATCATTTACATCCTGATAATTACTTCCTTGCAGCTTTAATATTCTATTTAAAGTTGCCACACGTATTCTAAAAAACTCATCTTGATTGTTTGAATAAATACCAAGAAAAATCAATCTTTCCAATAAGGGAGTAGAAGGATCGTTAGCCTCTTGCAAAACCCGTTCATTAAAATGCAACCAGCTGATTTCTCTATTATAATATTTATTTTTTGGATATGCCATTATATACTACAATTTTTTTGGAAAAACGACATAACTATCTTTAATTTTTGAATTTACAATTTCATTCCAATGCTCAGTTTCGAATTCTACGCAAACAAAACCTGAAGTAGGAAGATTCTCTATTTTATCATTTAAAAAATAATTTGCTAAATTTGTAAAAGTAGGATTATGACCAAACAACATTACACTGTTGTAATCATCTGAAATACCATAAATTACTGAAAATATATTATCTATCCCAGAACTATAGATACTTCGCTCAACTTTAATATTTTTTACTGGAAAATTAATTTTTTTTGCAATTATTTGAGCTGTATGAAATGCTCTGTTTGCATGACTTGAAATAATCAATTCGGGTAAAACCTCTTTTTCATTTAAATAAATGCCTAGTTTTTTCGTTCTTTTAATCCCACTATCTGTTAATGGTCTCTCATCATCAGAAAGTTGTGGAAAATCCCATGATGATTTTGCATGACGAATAAAATATAAGGTTTTCATTGTTAGGATTTTATTTGATGTATTTTGTATATTGTTTTTTTGCTTAATTTTGAACTCTATTTTTCAAAAATAGTTCAAAAAAATTAAATAGATATATTATTTTTTTTTTATTTTCAATAA
>CAIZXK010000566.1 GCA_903936865.1 uncultured Bacteroidales bacterium
ATTCCAGCAAAATATTTCATAAACTGAACCCTTAGATATGCAGCTGAATTATCAGCTTTTTTATAACTCATCTTTCCTCTGAATTCTTCAATGCTATTGAAATTATTTTTTGTCATCCATTCTTCAATTTCTTTTAACATAACTGGGATATGAGTAAATCCATTTTTGTATAAAACCGATGTAATCTGTGTAGCTTTTGCTCCTGCCAATAATTGTTTTATCACCGCTTTGCCATCGTGAATACCGGTAGAAGCACATACATCGCAATAGAGTTTATCTGAAAGTATGGCTACCCATCGCAAAGAAGTGGAAATTTCATCAGGGCGACTATAGACATTTGCATTTGTAATTTCAAAATTATCTATATCAATATCAGGTGAGAAGAAGCGATTAAAAAATACTAAACCTCCAATTCCTGTCCACGATAATTTTAACATCATTTTGGCAAGGCCCGAAAAATAAAAACTTGTTTTAACTGAAATTGGTATTGTTACCTGACGTTTAACTTCATTTATAATGTCAAAATAAACTTTTTCATTTTGTTCACTCGAATTATTTAAGTCGGACGGAAGTAAAAAAATATTAAGTTCAATTGCATCTGCACCGGCTTCCTGTAATCTTTTGGCATATACTGTCCATTCAGATGAAGTTACACAGTTTATACTTGCAATAACCGGTATTTTTACTGCTTTCTTACTTTCTTTGATAAGATTTAAATATGCTTCAAACGAATGCTCTTCGGAGTAATTACTAATATAATCAAGTGCTTCCGGATAAGCGAAGTTAAAGTCGTTCTGCTTTAAAGTTTTGTTGATTTCATGCTTGATCTGCTCTTCAAATATTGATTTCAGAACAACTGCAGCTGCTCCATTCTTTTCGATTTCGATAATATTTTCAACTGAATTAGTTAATCCGGAACTGCCGACAATAATAGGATTCTTTAATTCCAATCCCATATATTTTGTTGATAAATCTAACATTTTGCTTTCGTTTAGATTATTAATTATTTTTTGAACAAAATTATAAATTCTATTACAATTATCAATTATTTCTTGAAGTATTTTTAATAATTTCTGATTATTTTAATACTTGCTTGATTTCAGATAGTTTTCCATCTGTTTTGGCAGGTTTTAGTTTGAGAATTTTTGCCATTAAAGGATATAAATTAATATTGCTAAAGGTAGAAGTTGTATAATTGGTCTTAAATGCTGGTCCTAATGCGTAAAAAATTCCATGCATATCCATGTTTTCAATATCGTATCCATGTGCTCCGCCGTAAGGTAATTTATCCTTTTTACGGGAAATACTCCATCCATCTTCTGCCATTAAAACAATATTGCCGATTCTTTTATTTTTACCATAATGCAATCGTTTGGGCAATTTATTTGCTTTCCATACATTTAAATGTTCAACTTTTTTTAATACATTATATACCGAATCCAGGCAATTTTCATTTACACTTAAATTATAGGTTGGATTATAACCATAAAATCCTTTTATCCATTCTGGTTTAAGATAATCATCAATCAAAATATTCTTTTTACTACTAAGCTCCGCCATTCCATGATCGGAAGTAATAATGATATTGATTTTTTTTCCTATTGGTAAACTGCTAATTTTGTTTACCATTACCCACATTATGCTATCCAGATAAGAAACCATCTGCTGGGTTTCCTTGCTGTTTGGTCCAAAATCATGACTAATCCCATCGGGTTCGGGAAGATAAAATAGTAACAGATGTGGTCGTTCGCTTTCGGGTAGTTGAAACCAGTGCATCAACGTATCAATCCGTTGATTAAAAGGAATTTTATTTTCATATATTTTCCAGTAACTAGGTTGAATATTCTTAATTTTGGCTTCGGAACCCACCCAATA
>CAIZXK010000567.1 GCA_903936865.1 uncultured Bacteroidales bacterium
GAAGTGGTTTCGGCGAATATCTGCGCGGTCTGGCGCGGCAAAGTCAGGAAGGCCTGTGGATTCGCGGTTTCGGCGTTGATGCCGGAGGCGCCAACATGAGCCTTACTGGGCGTACCGTGGATAAGTCGCTATTGCCCGGCTACGTGCGGCGCTTGAACGGCGAAAAGGTCTTCGCCGGCAAATCGTTCAGTGGCCTGAAGATGGAATATAATGGATTATTACTTACTGGTGTAAAACTTATTGGGAATCCACCTAAGGTTAGGGAAGTTGTATGAGCAGTTAGTGTAACTATATTTACATAATAATCAAAAATAGAAAGAACTGGAGAATAAAAAGTAATATCATCAATTGATTGCTCTATGGGAGGTACTATTACAGCAAATGGGTCACCGATAGTATCACAACCTGCGCCTTGTGCAAATTGCAATACAAATACTGGTTCCGTTGACTGAATAAATGTTGATTGCCCTGTATTAAACTGATGGAATTGCCCTGCTTGCAATACGATGGGAGTACCTCCATTTATAGTAACAGCTGTGTTGTTGGCATGTGCTATAATTCTAAAATAATCTTGGCTTTTAGTCATAAAGGGAACTGTAATAAAATTTCTCCCAAATCTATTTACAGGAAGTAATTGCTCAAATAAATGATCGCATGCTTGACATCCTCCAACATTTGTGCATTTGTTCCCAGTAAAAACAGCAATTTTATGATTAATATTTGTAACTTTAATAATTGTACCAGATGCAGTATTTGAAATATACTGATAAGTTTGTCCCTCATTTAGATTAATAGTGAATGGCATACCCAAATAGGGTGTTATCTCAATTACAGAATTATTATCAATGGCTACTATAAGAAATTCTTCCTTTGACCATGATGATAACTCGTCATAAGCTAAAACTCGATATTCTCTATCTAATGTTTGGGTAGGGAAGATATTGCTTGCATCAGCACTTGCCATTTTGTAATTTAATGCAAAAACGGAAACAGTGTCTGCAGTAGTAATATGGATGCCTTTATTTTCAATAATACCCGTACTATGTACCATTGCATTATTAGGTATAGTAATACTAGTTGTTGTATTTGCTAAAACAGTAAATGTCTGATTCCAAGACAAACCAGGTATACTTACCGTACCTGATGTATTTTGAGTAGAAGTAATATAGACAAATAACAATGGTGAAAAACCCATGTTGTCTCCATTATTCATAAATCCCAACCAAAAATCTTTACCTTTAGTTGTCATTTGCTGCCCATTTACATATAGCGATGAAAAGCATAGAAATAGTAGTATTAAGATTGTATTTCTCATTATTTTTTTTATTATATTTTCCTTTAGACTACTATTATATTAATTAAATTGTTCATTAATTTTATCTATTTTATTTCCATATTAAACAAATTTCTTAAACAGTTAAGTTTCCATTACTCATTTATTTGCCTATATTGTTATCTATTTAATTTAATCCAATTAATGCTCCTTTGTTATCACATTTAAATTTAATTCAATTTCCACAATCTATAATATTTTCAATCTCAAGTTCTGTAAGATTAATATTAAAACCATTTTCTAATTCCAGTATTTCTTTTGGTTTTTGCATATGTAAACTTTTACATATTTTAAACTTATCAATGTCAACTAAAACTCTTTTTCTCCAATTGCTTTAATGGGATTCCCGTTATTATCAAAAAGGCATTGTTTATAATATCTTCCTTTATTTGTATAGTCCTGATAAATGTTATTTTTATTTAAGCCGCCCCTTTTCCGGGCGGCTTTTTATTCAAATTCCCTTAAATTATAGGTTCTTGTGTTTCTTCTTCCGAATCATCATCTTTCCTGCTCCATCCCCCTATTACCCTCGAATTGGTATATTCCAGAAAAAAATCGGCATGGCTGCTTTTATAGGTCAGCATCATTTTATCAATGATATTATTCAATATACGGTCGCATTCGTCATACAGGGCTTTCATTTCCTCCTTCGAACTTTTACTTTTCTGCCTCACATTGCGGGATACATCCATTAATTTGAAAAATTCAGTTACTGCATCTGTAAGTTCCTTTATTATCAGAGCACTTACATTGTAATCGACCAATTTATCGGTTATCAGTACGGCATCCTCTCCTATTTTCTGGCAACGTTTGTATATTTCCTTTTCGTTTCCTTCTTTCAGGCTGCTTTTGGTAAAGCCAAAGTCCTCTTTCGTTTTATCACTATTTATAACTCCTGCATAGGCAGAACCTGCACTACATACAACCAAAGCAACATCGAGCATCTTTAAATATACCTGCTTTTTTTCCTTGGTATAGGCCTTCGTGCTTTTCTGATCGTGATCCTTTTCTTCTATCTTGTCCAAACAATCAACCAATAAATTAACGCTGCTTACAAATGGCACTGAATTTGCCCAAACCGTTCCATAAGATTGTAACACAGTATTGGAGCTGTTGTACATCCGTAGTTTTCTTAACAAAACATTTTCCATAACTCTATTTTTTATAATTAATAAATTTGTGTTTAAAATTAATACTTTAATTTTTTGTAAAAGTAATCTTATTTTTCAATAAACCTTAAGTAAATGTAAAATTTAATTTAGCTGTTGAATAAATATTTTTTTGAATGTTATAAACGTTGACAAAGTTGCAGTTGTTTATTTGGTATTTTAATAATCAATTGATTAATCTTTTGCAAGAATAAACTTTGTCAAAGTTAAACTAAGCATTTTAATAAACGGATAGGCTTATTGTACTCATCAAAATATATCGTTAAACCTGTATATGTCGTTGGTATTACAAACTTTGACAAAGTTGCAGTTTTTTACCTGGTATTTTAATTATCAATTGACTAATCATTTGCATGAATAAACTTTGTCAAAGTTAAACTAATTAAACAAATATCTTAACGCAGATTAAACGGATATATTTTGTAAACGCTGATTTTTACGTATTTTTCATACATAGCTGATATTCTTTTCAATAGCTTTGTTTTTCCATTTAAGACGTCTGTTTTGCTATTCATGATGTCTGTTTTGCTATTCATGATGTCTGTTTTGCTATTCAAAATGTCTGTTTTATCATTCAAGAAATGCATTTTGCTATTTAATAAGTATGTTTTTATATTAAAGATGTTTGTTTTTCCATTCATGATGTTTATTTTACTATTCAATATGTATATTTTACTATTTATGATATGCGTTTTGCTATTAAATAAGTATGTTTTGCTATTAAATAAGTATATTTATCCATTCATGATGTATGTTTTACTATTCAAGATGTTTGTTTTTTTATTCAATAGGTATATTTTGTTATTCAAAATGTTTGATTTTTCATTCAATCGGTTCATTTTTTTATTTTATACCTGCATTTTTACATTTTATTAAGCAATAATTACCATGAATGTAATCTATTTTCAATTTTTATCTTCAATAATATTATTAATGGTAACCATAAAGCTATAATCATTATCGATATTGGCTATACACATAATAGGATAATCAATTTTAAAGACAAAATTTCATGTTTAGAGCAGACTGTATTTATTCGAACAGCTACCAATAAAAAAAGCCCAACATAACATCGGGCTTTTTACAAACAGAATATTGCGTATTGTGTTTATTTTTTCTTTGCTGGAGTAGAACCGTATCCACGTTGCTTTGCCATATCTTCAATCCGTTGCTGGAATTTCGATTTCACAACCGGTTTTTTCTTATTCTCCTGAATTTTTGCATGTATCTTATCTTCATTTACAAACTGGCGTATCAGATACATTTGTCCGAATGTAAACATGGTGGATAAGAAATAGTAATAGTTTAAGCCCGAAGAGTAACTGTTCAGAAATCCAAGGAACATTACAGGCATAATATACATCATGGTTTTCATACCCGGCATGCTGTTGGTCGATCCCATCGATTCCATATTCATTTTGGTATAAAGCAAGTTAGATGCTGCCATAAGTAAAGCAAACAAACTCACATGATCGCCATAAAAAGGAATATCTATACCCAGATTGATAATTGAGTCGTAGCTCGATAAATCCTCAGCCCAAAGGAAAGGTTGCTGACGTAATTCTATGGATGCAGGGAAGAAACGGAACAAGGCGATCAATATCGGGAATTGCAACAGCATAGGCACACAACCTGCCATTGGATTAACGCCTGCCTTTTTATACAAAGCCATGGTTGCCTTTTGTTTGTCCATTGCTTGTTCCTTCTTAGGAAACTTTGCCGATATTTCTTCAATTTCAGGTTTCAATACCTTCATTTTGGCAGTTGACAAATACGATTTGTATGCAATCGGCAATAATACTACCTTCAGTATAATGGTTAAAACCAAAATGATGATACCGTAATTCCAGTTCAGGCTATCCAGTATATTAAATACTGGAATTACTGCATAACGGTTAATCCATTGAAGCAGGAAAAAGCTCCAGCCCAACGGAATCTGGCGTTCGAGTTCCAGATCATATCCTTTAAGAATTTTGTATTTGTTGGGACCCATATACATATTCATCGCCACGCTGTTATCTGCAGAAGACTGATAGGGTATTCCTATTAACGAACGCAGTGATTTAAGATACCTGCCTCCTTCTTTGTGCTTTTCGGTAAACGATTTGATATCGGCATTCAGAAACTGATCCTTAGCTATTAATGTTGTGGAGAAAAATTGTTGTGTAAAAGAAATCCATTTTACCGGTGTTTTTAAGGAAGTTTCATCATCCTTGGTTTCACTCAGATAATCAACATCATCTTTTAGTAATTTATAAAAGACTGATGATACAATGTTTTCGTTCTTTGCATTCTTCTCCTGACGACGAATATCTGAATTCCATTTTAAATCAATAAAATTGGCATTGGCTGCTATGATATCCTTCATGCCGACAAAATTTATATTAAAACCTATCATATAGCTATTGCCATAGATAGTGTAGGCAAATTCAATGTATTTTGTTGGATTTGCAATCGTATCGGAAGCAGAAGCATATAATCGCATGGCAAATTTCAGCGAATCGTTTCCTTTAACAGATAGTTTTTCTTTTCCATTTAAAGATGGATTTGAATAAACGGGCTGAAAATACAATTCACCCGTGTTTATATTTCTGTTGTTTGAGAAAAATTCAAGGTAAAATTCCGATGAATCCTTTGTAAATAAGAGTAAAGGGATAGAATCGAAAGTGCGGAACTCCTTTAATTGAGCTTGAGCAATTCTTCCACCTTTTGAAGAAATGCTGAGTTTTAGCACTTCATTTTCGATAATGAAATTTTTATCTTCGCCTTTAGCTGCATTGGCAAAAAATCCCAACTTGTCATTCAACATTTCGGGAGTATTTTGTAATGAATCGGCTGCAGCAGCAATGCTATCTGAACTTTTTCTCTCTGATCTGGCAACATTTGTAGTAGAGTCGGTTTGCATTTGAACCAAAGCTAAAGAATCCTGTGTTTTGCGTTTTGCTTCCAGTTCCTCCTTGCTTGGTGCACTCCACCAGCTATAACCTATAAACAAAGCAAAAATCAAAACCAATCCTAATATCGTATTCCTGTCCATTGTACTTTTTAGATATATTATTATAAATTAGGGTGCAAAAGTAAGAAATTTATATGAATCTTTTAGTTGATTAAGTTCATAAAGTTTATTAAGATTATAATTTTTATAAAGCTGTCTTAACTATTTGCTTGGTTTATCGATTAGGATTAGTGTACAGGATATTCCAAAGTTATTTTTACAATTATTAAAAAATCATTTTATAATCTTTTAAAGTTGCGAAGGATATTTTGAGTAATTTCGTCAAAAAAGATATAATGATTTAATGCAAGCATAAATAAATGAATAATAAAGAAGCATTCAGACAAATGGTGGAAGAATACAAAGACAAGGTAGTAAATACCTGTTATGGCTTTGTACACCAGAAAGAAGATGCCGAAGATATTGCTCAGGATGTGTTTTTAGAGGCATGGCAATCGTATGCGAAATTCAGGGGCAATTCGAGTCTGTCAACCTGGCTCTACCGCATTGCAGTTAATAAATCGCTGGATGCACTCCGTAAACAAAAAACAAGGAAATATATTGGTCTTTTTAAAAACCTGTTGCAACTAACCAATGATAATACAGCTAAAATAAAAAATCACGACCTTGATCCTTTGCAGGCAATAGAACGAAATGAAAGAGAACAACTTTTGCTGGATGCATTAAATAAAATACCGCAAAACCAACGGATAGCCATCACTTTATCAAAGTTTGAAGGATTAAGTACCAGAGAAATAGCAGCGATAATGGAAACTACAGAATCGGCAGCAGAATCGCTAATGTCGAGGGCAAAAGAATCGCTTAGAAAGCAACTTGAAAATTATTACAAAAAAATATAATACAAAATTACGAAGGAGAAAAACGGAATTTACGTCAAAATAGTAAAGCGAAATAATAATGGGAACCAATAATTACAACGAGGAAACAGAAAAAACAATGCAGTTGCTTGATTCTTTGGAAAAGGCAGAAAGTTCAGCCTATTTTTCAACAAGACTCGAAGCCCGCATACAAAAGCTGGAAGAACAAAAATCATTTCCAATGGAGTGGAAACTAACAATGAAATACGCTCTTTTTATCATGATAATTGCCCTGAATGTAATAGCTTCATATTCCTATTTAAAAGGAGACAGCATTTCTTCATCCAGCAAACGCAAAAGCATGATTGAAGAAGTATCTTCCATGTATTTTTCAGATAACATTAGCAGCAATACTGTAAACATAAAATAAAGGAGGAGTTATGAATTACTTTAAAGAAAAGAAATTTGCAACCGTAGCAATTATTATTTTAGTAATACTAAACATTGTAACCATTTCACTATTGTGGTTGGGTCGCCCATCGCATCATCGTCCACCTTTAGTACCGAGAGAGAAAATACTGTTTGATTTTATAGCACATGAACTTGAATTAAATCCTGTTCAACGCCTTACTTTCGAAAACAATGAAAAAAAGTATATGGATGAAACCAAAGCTTTGCATTTTAAAATAGATTCGCTGAAACAAAAACTATATAATACTATTTATGAAGAAAATACAGATCAATCAATGGTTGATTCACTATCTGCAATAACAGGTAATCTGGAAGCTGAAATTAATAAATTAACATATTATCGATTACTTGAAATAAAAAATCTGTGTGATGGCAATCAGCAGTTGAAGTACAAAACATACAAGCTCATCCTGCTTACAGCATTTATTGTGCATTAGAAGTTGACAAGTATTACGAATTTTGCCAGCAGAAAGGCATTGATTTGTTTTGGTGCGAGTTAACTTATCCATTGAACCTGGACA
>CAIZXK010000568.1 GCA_903936865.1 uncultured Bacteroidales bacterium
AAAAATATTCATGGTTTTTTAAAAAAAATAACAAAAACTGAACTGTTTATTGTATTTTTGTATTTAGTATTAATATTAAATGCAATTTTGAATTGAATAATCAAAATATTGAAATAAAAGAAAATTTCATTGATTTAGAGAAAATTATAGGAGATAAAAATCCACGTTTATTAAAAGTAATACCATCATTTTTAATGAATTACCTAAAAAAGGTAATACATGTAAATGAATTGAATGGTGCTATTTACAGAAATAAAAATGAAATTGGATCAGATTTCGCAACTGCTATTTTAGAAGAATTTGGAGTTAATATTCAAACAATAGGTTTAGAAAATATTACCAAAAACGGAAGATATATTTTGGCATCCAATCATCCACTTGGTGGATTGGATGGCTTAGCTTTGATGAGTAAAATAGGAACTGCAAGAAAAGATATACTTTTCCCTGTTAATGATATACTTATGAATCTCCCTCAACTTAAACCAATTTTTATCCCAATTAATAAACATGGGAAAAATACAGAAAACATTAAAATTATTGATTCCGCTTTTGCATCTAATGATTTAATACTTTTTTTCCCGGCCGGATTGGTTTCGCGAAAACAAAAAGGAGGAATAATAAAAGATCTGGAATGGAAAAAAACATTTATAAGTAAGGCAAGACAATACCAAAGAGACATAATCCCTGTATTTATTGACGGTAGGAATTCAAACTTTTTTTATAATTTAGCAAAATTAAGAAAGCAACTTGGATTAAAAGCAAATATTGAAATGCTGTATCTTGTTGATGAAATGTATAAACAAAAGAATAAAACTGTAAATATTATTTTGGGAAAACCAATTCCTTATAGTACCTTTGACAGGAATTTTACTGATCAACAATGGGCTGAAAAAGTAAAAAATGTAGTATATAAACTTGCAATAAATAAGGATACTTCTATTATTTAATAAATAAATTTGAGAGGAAGGAAAATGGAGACAATAATTCAACCTATTGATACGAAATTAATTGAAAGTGAACTAACGGAAGATAAATTTCAACGAAAAACCAATAATGGGAATAAAGAAATATATATAATTACCCATCACAATTCACCTAATATAATGCTGGAAATTGGTCGATTAAGAGAATTAAGTTTCAGGGATGCTGGTGGTGGTACAGGGAAATCCATTGATGTTGATGAGTTTGACTCATATGAAGTGCCTTATCAACAGTTAATAGTATGGAGTCCTGAGGACAAGGAAATAATTGGAGGATATCGTTTTATAAATGGCAAGGATATTAGAATTGATGCTGAAGGACAGCCCTATTGTGCAACAGCTGAACTTTTCCATTTTTCCAAAATTTTTAATAATGAATATTTACCTTATACGATTGAACTTGGGAGATCATGGGTTCAACCTAAATATCAACCAACTTATAATATTCGTAAAGGAATTTTCTCACTTGATAATTTATGGGATGGATTGGGAGCAATTACACTCGACTATCCAGAAATGAAATATTTTTTTGGTAAGATAACAATGTACCCACGATTTAATATAACTGCTCGTGATATGATACTTTTTTTTCTGAAAAAGTATTTCAATGATAATGAAAATTTGGTTTATCCACACGAACCACTAAATATTATTACTGATATTGAAGAACTTAATAATACTTTTAATTCAGGTAGTTATGATGAGGATTATAGAATTCTTATGAAAAATGTCAGACGTTTTAATGAATCTATTCCACCCCTGGTAAATGCATATATGAATTTATCTTCAACAATGAAAACTTTTGGCACAGCCATAAATCATAACTTTGGAAAAGTTGAAGAAACAGGAATTTTAATAACAATCGATGATATTTATGATATTAAAAAACACAGACATATAGCTACTTACAAAAAACCAGACACTTCAAGATGCCAATAAAAACCGCAACATTTTTTATAAGTAGTCAGAAAATCAGTCAATGTCCAAAGCCTAGTTTGCCAGAATATGCATTTATTGGCAGATCAAATGTTGGAAAGTCATCATTAATCAATATGCTTTGTGATGTTAAAGATTTAGCAAAAACTTCTTCAACACCGGGGAAAACAAGACTTATCAATCATTTTTTAATAAATAATTCATGGTATCTTGTTGATTTACCTGGTTATGGGTATGCAAAATTGTCAAAATCAGTCAAAGAAAAATGGCAAAAAATGATAGAGGATTTCCTAAATTACAGAGAAAATCTAATGTCAATTTTCGTATTGGTTGATTCAAGGCATGAACCTCAAAAAATTGATCTACAGTTTATCGAATGGCTTGGCAATAGTCAGCTTCCCTTTTCTATCGTATTTACAAAAACTGATAAAATATCACCAGGACAATTAGCGAAAAATATCAGTATTTATAAGACAGAATTAGGTAAGCAATGGGAGGAACTCCCACCTTTTTTCTACACTTCTGCAAAAGATACCATGGGAAAAGAAGAGATAATAAAATACATTGAAGAATCTTTGAAGCTTTTTATTGCTCCAATAAAATAAAAAAAGCCTGATAAAAAATTATCAGGCTTTTTATTAAGGCTTTAAAATTTATTTTATTTTAATAAGAATTTGTGTTTTATTAACAGTATCACCTTCTTTAACGAAAACATCTTCAATAACACCAGCTATTGGTGCAACCAATTCATTACTCATTTTCATTGCCTGAAATACTAAAAGTTTATCTCCTTTTTTTACCTTATCCTTTTTTTTGACATATACTTTTAATATTGTGCCAGGAATAAATGCATATATTTCATTTATATTTATAGGTTTGTAAGGTTTTCTATCAAGGTATTTTTTTGGAATCAATGTACGGTATTTAATACCATCAATATTGATAATGTCATAATTACCAATTTCCTTATCATCCATTTCATTTATTTTGTC
>CAIZXK010000569.1 GCA_903936865.1 uncultured Bacteroidales bacterium
GCCTTTGGGCGCAGGTAACAGTCGTGAATACGACATCTTGGGTATCAAGATGTTTGACTCCGCTGAACTTCGTGTTCACATGACCGGTAAGGCAATCTTGCGTACCGGCGCGATGAACCAAGGTCAGGGTCACCAAACAACTTGGGCACAGATCGTTGCACACGAACTAGGTATTCCAGCTGATGACGTAACAGTCGAGGAAGGCGACACCGATACTGCACCATTCGGTATGGGAACCTACGCATCACGTAGTACCCCGGTTGCCGGTGCTGCAGTTGCAATGGTTGCTCGCAAGATTCGTGCCAAGGCACGCAAGATCGCAGCACACCTACTTGAGGTCTCAGAAGAAGACATCGAGTGGGAGTTGGGTCGCTTCTACGTTCGTTCAAACAAGGAACGTGGCGTAACCATTCAGGACTGCGCACTTGCTGCTTACAGCAACATGCCAGACGGTATGGAGCCAGGTCTTGAGAACAACGCTTACTACGATCCACCGAACCTAACTTGGCCGTTCGCTGCCTACTTCGTAAAGGTTGAAGTAGATGCTGAAACTGGCGTTTGGGATGTTCTAAAGGTTGTAGCAGTCGATGACTGTGGCGTTCGTATCAACCCAATGGTTGTCGAAGGACAAATCATGGGTGGTCTAACTGAGGCTTACGCAATGGCAAGCATGCAGTACCAGACATACGACGAAGAAGGCAACATGATTGGCTCTAACTACATGGACTACTTGTTGCCAACAGCTTGGGAGACTCCAGGCTTTGAGCTTCACGAAGTTGTCACACCATGTCCGCACCACCCAATTGGTGCCAAGGGTGTTGGCGAATGTGCCACAGTAGCTGGACCTGCAGCGTTTGTTAACGCAGTTGTAGATGCACTTGGTCACCTAGGCGTTCGTAACATCGACATGCCAATGATGCCAAACCGCGTTTACGAAGCACTAACAACCGGTAAAGACATCAGCGGTATGCCACCTGTAAAGATGGGCGACTAATCGTGAAAACAGTTAATGCAAACTCGGGCCTAAAGGAGGCATCATGCTGATCTCACAATCATTTGAGGTGAAGCAACCAATTGACGCAGTGTGGAAGTTCTTTGATGACATTCCACAGGTGGCAGCATCTATTCCAGGTGCAAACCTGTCCAAGGAAGTTTCCAAGGACAAATACGAAGGTGGAGTAGTAGTTTCTGCTGGTCCAGTTAAGTTGGAGTTCGATGGTGTTGCTGAAGTCAAGAGCCGCGATAACGCAAAGCGCATCTTGGTTCTGGATGCTTCGGGTTCAGACAAAAAGGGTCGTGGCGCTGCCTCGGTTCTTTTAACTGCAGCTTTGAATCAGATTCCAGGTGGAACCAAGGTTGACCTTTCGATGGACCTAACCATTTCGGGTGCGGCTGCTAACTATGGCCGTGGCCTAGTTGCTGACGTAACTGCAGTTCTGGTTAACACCGCGACTGTAAACATGGAAGCTCGTATGGATGCAATCTCTAAGGGCTTGGATCCAAACTCAGTTGGTGGCGCTAAGGCAGCCAGCGGTCTATCGATTGGTATCAATGCATTCAAGCGTGCTACCGGTCGCGTACTAGCCCGCTTCTTCCTTCCTTACAAGCCAGTGGCACGTCGGTAAAGGGGTACAGAGATGAGTATTTGGGCAATTTTCAACATCGTATTAGTTGTTGTAATCATTCCGGTTTTGGTTTGGTTGCTTAACGTAGTGCTAAGTGCATTGGAATGAGTGATTATATTACACTTTTTGGAAATAAATTTATTGGTTATATAGGAACAGGAACTACTACAGCTTATGCAACGGTTTGGTTTCAGTCAGGAGCAACAAATATTTCCAATAATGTTACTATTCAAAACAATATAATTCAGAATGGTTCTTACAGCATCTATATTTATGGAAGTAGTACAACCGTTTTGGAAACAGGAAATACAATCATTGGAAATACGATAGAGAATTTTTATTATTATGGTATTTATAGCTATTATCAGGATGCAATAAAGATAGAAAACAATATTATATACGGTAGCCAAACAGCTTATAGTACTCAATATGGGTTATATATGGGCTATAATGACAATGCTAGCACTTGTTTGAACAACAGAATACATGCAAGAGGAACTTCAACAAGTTATGCTTTATATCCTTATTATAGTGATGGTCAGTCTGGACAGGAAGTATTGATTGCAAATAATTTTATAACGATAAGCCAATCAACCGGAACTGCTTATGGTCTTTATTCTTACTATGGAAATTATCAAAAGATTTATCATAACAGTATAAATATTACTTCAGGTTCAGCAACAGCTGGAATTGGTATGTTACTTACATCACCAGCAACCGGAACTTATGGAAATATTGATGTTAAGAACAATAATATCGCTAATACGGGTCCGGGATATGCTATCAGCATTCCGGCCAATTCTGTAACTTTGGGATATGTAAGTGCAATGGATTATAATAATTATTATGTTTCGGGAGTAAATATAGGTTCATATAATGGAATAGCTGTTGCAAATTTACCTGCATGGCAAACAGCTTCCTCTAAAGACGCAAATTCTTTATCGGTCAATCCTCTGTTTAATACAGCTACGAATTTATATCCGGGCAGCCCATCGCTTAATGCATCTTGTCCTTTGTTAAGTGATGTTCCGAATGATATTGACGGAATGCCAAGAAATAGTCCTACAGATATGGGGGCTGTTGAATTTACTCCTGTTTCTGATGATATAGCTTTACTGGATGGTGAACTTGTTAGAGTTAGCCAATGTTTGAATACAAATGACAGTTTGTATTTTACAATTCAGAATCTTATTGGAAGTACTATCGATTTCTCAACTGATCCTCTTACAATTCAATGGTTTGTAACAGGTCCTGTCAATTCAAATGGAACAATTACATTAAATTCAGGTACACTTGCACTTAACAATCAACTTATATTTGGCGGAGATGGTGTAAATATGTCTGTTTCCGGTTTGTATAAAATTCAATTAGCTTATCTGGATGCCAATAATTTAAATTTAAACCAATTGAATGATACTGTTTCTAATATTTCCAGTGTAACAGTACCTGTTTTCAATTTTAATGCTCAACCTGATAATACATTAATAATAAACAATACAACACAAGTACCATTAAATGTAAATTCGAATCTGTTTCCTTCAGGCGACTTCTTTTTTTCAGAAATAGCTCAGTTTAAAACAACAATAGGAGCACCAACTGCAGGATGGCCAAGTTATTTGATAGCTGATGATTATGTTGAAATTACCGGAGTTCCCGGTTCAGATTTATCGGGCTATAAGATTGAAATCTGGGGTGCAAGTGCAATATTAGGTTCATGGACTCTTGGTAGTGGAACCGTTTTAAGCCCTGCAGGAACTTGTATAATAGCTACAGGCCAATTAGGAAGCAGTGTTACAAGTCCATCAAACTATTATTATCATTTAGGAAATACTTCATCCTTAGGGTCAACAACAGTTCAGGGTTATATATTGAAATCACCAAGTAATGCATTTGTTGATGTTGTTGTATATGGAACATTCACATTCCCCGTAGCTGCGGGTGTTACACCTGCTGATTGGACTGGAAATACACCAGCACTTTCCAGCTCAGGAAACCGTTTGGTAGGTCAATATACAAAAGATGCTACCAATTGGATTAATTCGGGAGTTTCACCTCAGGATCCAAATACTGTAAATGCTGGAGTAGTTCTTCCAACACCTGGAGGTTTAACAGGCTTTACGTGGAGCTTGAACGGGAATATACTCAGTCATAATAATCCTGATACAATTGTAGGTCCATTTACTGTAAATGGAATTTACAATTATGTTGCCAGTTACAATACAACATGTGGTTTATTTACCGATACTGCCAAAATTGAAGTAATGATTCCTCTAAATGATCTTAAAATTCTGGCAATAACATCTCCCGATGAAAATTTCTGCTTTAGCGGAACTAAACCAGTAAGTATTTCTTTAACTAACTTAGGAACTGCTGCTGTGAATACTCCATTTACAGCATCGTATAAAGTTGATGCCGGAATTCCGGTTACAGAAACGGTTATCCTTACTGTTAATCCTTTGGATACTGTAAATTATACTTTTCCTACTCAAGTAAATTTACCTGCTCCAACAGCAGATGTTATTTATTCTATTACTGCTTATATAAGTTTAACAGGTGACCCATTCCAGACAAATGATACAATAAGCAAAACAGTTACTTCCGGTTATGTACCTTCAACTCCTATTGCAAATAGTATAAATTCATACTATGCTGATACTGCACTTTTAGTTGCAACTCCGGGCTCATTAAGCGATACAATAATTAATTGGTATCAAAATATTAATGACACTGCATATTTCCATTCGGGATTAACATATACAACACCTGTACTCTTTGATACTGCAACTTATTGGATTTCTGCCAGCAAGAGCGGTAGTAATAGTGGTTTACTAATTACAGAAATTAATATTGGAGATCCTGATGGAATTGAAATACAAAACATTAGCGGATCAACTATTAATACAACCGGATGGGTTGTAGCTGTTAGTAATAATTATTCTGACATCAATGCTGTTAATGCAAATATCTGGACAATTGGCAGTAGTGTTACTGCTGGTCAGCTATTGATTAGAGATGATGCATCGGCTGGTGGTCAATATTGGGGTAGTAATTTATTATGGAATCCGGGAGCTTATCCATCTTTTACAGGTTGGGCAATGATTATTGATAATACAGGTAAGATTGTTGATTATCTGGCATGGGGATGGAAATCTGCAAATATTCAGGCCTTTAGTGCAACTATTAACGGATATCCAATTACCATAGGGAGTAAATGGTCAGGGGATGGTATTGTTGATCCCGCTAATAACTTTATAGTAAGACAATTTTATGACAATAATAATTCAACCGACTTTACTAATACTACAACAGGATCAATTGGTACTGCAAATCCGGGAATGATAAATTCTTCGGGAGGAGGAAGCGCTTTAGGTTGCGAAAGTAACAGAGTACCCATTAAAGCCATGATCAGTAATTTCCCTGCTGTTGATGCGGGAATTTCAACTCTTATTCTTCCTTCCGGATCTGTAAATCAAGGTTCTTCTGTTGCTATAAATGCCAGAATAAAAAACTATGGGTTAAATAATTTAACAACTGCTACCATCGGTTGGTCTATTAACGGAGTTGTACAAACACCTTATCAATGGACTGGAAATATTACCAGAGGAGATACTTCTGCAATATTTAACATTGCTGATTATACTGCAAATTTACCAGGAGTATTTGAAATACAGGCATGGTCGTATAATCCAAACGGATCTATTGATACCTATGCAATAAATGATACTTCAACTGGAAGTTTTAATGTAAACTTAATTGGAAATTTCACAATCGGAACATCCGGTGCAGATTTTTCTACTGTAAATCAGGCTGTAAATCTTTTAAATACCGTTGGCATTGGTGGAAATGTTATTTTCAATATTCAACCAGGCACTTATACAGAGAAGGTAATTATCAATCAGATAAATGGTGCTGATGATTCCAAAGGAATTACGTTCCAGTCCGAAAATATGGACAGCACTTCTGTAATTATCAGCGATTCATCATTAGCAGCAACTGATAATTATATTCTGCGTTTGAATGGAACCGATTATATTACTATCAAAAATCTGACTATCAGAAACAAAGGTGTAACTTATGGTAGAGTTATTGATATGCTTGGCGGAACTAACTTTGTAAATATTGCCAATAATGTAATCGAAAGTTCTGCTACCGGAACTGCTTCAACTACTGCTGGTATTTATTCTACAACTAGTATTGACAGCAATATGGTCATTGAAAATAATAGTATAAACAATGGCTACTATGGTATATTCCTGTCAGGTACAAGTACTACCGTTAAAGAATCGAACAATATAATCAGAAACAACAAATTACTTGATTTTTACTATTACGGCATCTATTCTTACTATCAAAACTATACCACAATAACCAATAATTATTTACTAAACAGAGCAAATGCTTCTTCCCAATATGGATTAAGTTCATATTACAATGATAATGCAACCATTACAAAAAATCAGATTTATGTAAGAGGAAATGGAAGTGGCACTACTTATGGTGTTTATATGTATTATAACAACAATACTTCTGGAAATGGATTGTTTGCCAATAATTTTATTGCACAATCCAATGGTACCGGTACAGTATATGGTATTTATAATACAAATTCAAAGAACACTAAGTTTTTCTATAATTCGATAAGTATAACTAAAGGATCAGCCACTGTTGCAAGCAATGTTGCCTATTATATTACCGGCACAACAACAGGAACTAAGTTGCTTAATAATATTTTTTCTAATACAAAGGGAGGATATGCAGCATATTTTAGCTCTACAATAATAGATTCGAGCAATTACAATTGTTTGTTTTCTACCGGAAGCAATTTGGTTTTTTGGGGTGCCTTAAGAACAGATTTAGCTGCTTATCAGGCTGCCAGCGGAAGAGATGCTTACTCTGTTTCTATATATCCTCAATTTACCGATTCAACAATGAACTTACATATCAATAATCCTGCGTTGACCCAGATAGCTACTTCTGTTCCTGAAATTACCGACGATATTGATGGACAAATAAGAGGTTTCTTCCCAACAATTGGTGCTGATGAATTTATTGCTTCCAAAACGCTTAATCTAACTTTATATTTGGAAGGATTATTTAATGGTGTTGATATGAATCCTGCTCAGGATGATATGGGCGATCATTGGGGATCAACCATTGCTGATGTAATTACAGTTGAACTTCATGATGCTGTAAATCCTTCAATAATTCAGGCTACCTTTACAAATCAGATGTTGAACACCAATGGCAGCTGTACAGTTACGATTCCTTCCAGTTTGAGCGATTCATACTATATTGTAATTAAGCATCGTAACAGTATTCAAACCTGGAGCGAAATTCCACTAGGATTTACCAACTCGCCAATTAACTATGACTTTAGCATTGCTGCCTCTAAAGCTTTTGGAGATAATCAGATCGAAGTTAGTCCCGGTGTATATGCTTTGTTTGTTGGTGATGTAAATCAGGACGAAGTTATCGATTTGTCTGATTTAGTTGAAATGGATACAGATTTAACCAATGGAACTGTTGCTTATGTTGTATATGATCTTAATGGCGATGGCGTTGTCGATTTATCCGACCTAGTTGCCATAGATGTTAATCTAACCAATGGAATTGTAGCATTATATCCATAATATGTAAACTAATATTTTATAATTTAAACATAAACGAGGTTGACTGTAAAAAGTCAACCTCGTTTTTTATTGCCATTATATTATATGGGTATATAAAAAACAAACCATTCAACCAATAATTACAGATTATAATCATACCATTTTCAGTTTATAAAGCATTGCTCCTATTTATGACTAAGCATTTTTCGAGTGGAAATGCTCTACTCTCATTTGTGACTAGGCATTTTTCGACAAAATGATAAAGAGTCAGGAATACTAAAAAAAGGCTACCTTGTTTCCAAAGCAGCCTTTTAAATCATAAATAACTCAATATAAAAAACACTAAGAGAATCTATTCAATATGTAATATTACTAGTAATAAAACCATCATCACCTCAAAATGGTTAGTGAACCTTTGTACTCACCTTCCTGAAATATCCCTTTGTACTTTAAAATATAGTAATAAGTGCCATCAGGCAATCCATTACCATCCCATTTATCAGTTTCGGGAATATAATTTTGCTTTTCATACACTTTCTTTCCCCAACGATTGAATATTAGTAGCGTATTGTCACTCAAATTTTTCAAATTCGGAATAAGTAGGTAATCATTTAATCCATCACCATTAGGTGTTATTAAGTTTGGAAAAACCAGCGAATCCTCAACAACTATTATTTGTAACGAAGTAGAATCTGAACAGCCATTAATTGTTTTAACATAAAGCCAAACCATAAAACTACCCTGATTGAGATACTGATAAACAGGATTCTGCAAATTACTTACATCATCAGTTACTGAAGGATCTCCAAAGTCCCATTGCCAGTTACTTACATTCGGTGAAGATGCATTGCTGCTGAAACTAACATTAGCATAAGATAAAGGAACCTGCAGATGATCTGCTGTAAATGAAGCCACCGGATTTTCATAAACAGTAACCATTGAAGGTAGAGCTAAAGAACCTTTGCAACCATCGGTAGTTACAACAGATAAACTTAAATCGTAATTACCAGCTATTGTATAAGAATGTGTTGGGTTCTGAACATTGCTAGTATTACCATCGCCAAAAGTCCATACATAAGATTGCATAAGCGGTGAAGATTGATCGGTAAATGAAACATCCAGCGGAGCACAAGCCTTTGTTGGTGTTGGATTAATAAGAAATGATATTTGAGGCTCTTCAAAAATGATTACATTTACAAAAGTATCAACAGAACAACCAAAAATAGTAGTTCCTTTTACGGTAAATGTTTCATTTATAAGAGGAGAAACAGTAATATTGGAGGTAGTTTGTCCAGTACTCCACAAATAGGTAGTAGCACCTCCAACTGTTAAAATCGTAGAATCGCCCAGGCAAATGGAATCATCCTGTGAAATGCTTAATTGCGGATTTGGATTAACTGTAATTAATGAAGTATCCATATTTACACATCCCCATGAGTTTACGCCGGTAACAATATACGAAATCGTATTTACAGGCATCAGATTTTGAGTAGCACCGGGAAATAATCCATTGTTCCAGGTATATGTTAATGCACCAGTTGCCGTTAGAAAAGCCGTATCGCCTTTACAGATAACCGGATCATTCACAACAACAGTTGGTTTGGGATGTACAGTAATATCATGCGTCATTGTTGAATAAAAACCACCTGAATTAAAAATGGTAAGGCTTACATTATAAGTTCCTGGAATTAAATACGTATGAACAGGGCTTTGTAAATTGGAAGTATCTCCGTCGCCAAAATCCCACGACCACGAAGTAATGGGCAAACCACTTATACTATTATTTGTAAAATTAACAGGAGTGCCAACACAAGTGGCAGTATCAGAAGCAAAATTAGAAACTGTAGTCATACATACATATTGAACATTCCAACATCCACCTGTTGAAGCACTAACACCCCAATATACATTTGGATCTCCAGAAAAGATATTGGAAACCAAATTACCTGTATAAGTATGCGTAGGTATAGTTGGAAGTAATGTTGCAGTTCCAAAATAAACACTAATTGTTCCAACACCAGTTGCTGAAGGAACCCATTTAAATCGGAATAAATGATCCAACCCATCGGTTATATTTGCAGGAAAAGCAATAGCTGCTGTTGGTGGAGCTAATTCATTTGCAGTACCATGTAATTCATCTCCATTTTTATGGATAGAAATATGCTGATAAGCTGGATCTGTGGGATTATCTACATAAGTATCCATTACAACTCCCAATGAAGGAGTAATACCATGAAATCCAACACCGGAACCAGCTCCAAAAACACCTGTGCTTAATGGTTGCAAAATAAAAGACATACCATCTGCACCGCATGTTGCGGGTACATAATGAATTACATTCCTATTGCCAAAATTTAATGTTAGCGTAATATCAAAAGCCTGAGTTAAATTGATTTTATAAATATTCCAAACCGCTCCTGCCTGACTTGTAGTATTTGTAAGCCTGTAACATCCGGGCGAAGTCATTGCAACGGCCGTACCAGCTATATTATATTGCTGCGATTTACCATCAATTGCATAAAGTAATACTATAAATGCAATTAATATTTTAGAAATCATTATTCTCATAAATACATTTTGTTTAATTGTTACTTACTATACTTAAAAAAGCTAAATTTGATATTTTATCATTAGTCTGGAAAGAAGTAAAAAAATAATTCTAAAATAAATTTGAATTATTCTTAAAATTTGAAGTTTAGAAGATTATTATACTTAAACTGCTTCAATAATAAGTAAGTATAATATTGAAGTTGAATATAAAAAACAATTTTAAGAAATCCC
>CAIZXK010000570.1 GCA_903936865.1 uncultured Bacteroidales bacterium
GTTTATTTTTTACTGTTTTTAACTTCCACCAAATTTCAACAGAAAACCATCCCGGGAAAAAGCCCATAATATTAGCCACTTCATCCCATAAATCAAAACTTCTCCCAATGGTTTTGGTGCTTTGCAAAAATTCCATCCCAATCCCCCAACAAGCTATAGCTATAGGAATCAGCCATTTATTTCTTTCTATAAAATAGCCTTTCCAGGCATTAAGCAATAGAAAAGTAAATCCGGAATACATCAGGCAATGAATTAATTTATCTGCATGCTTAAATAATTTCATATCCGGCATATCCTTCGACGGCATCAGGCTTAATGCTGTTATCAGAAGTAAATAGCTAAAAAAAATCAACTTATTCAGGATTTTATAGTTCATTTGTCATATTGATTAATGTTTACTTCTAATCTGTGAAAAGTATTGTTTGGAAATTTCAGGTTTCAGTTATACCGCTTTTTCTTTCTGACTGGATTTCAGGATGAACAGGATTTGAATAGAATTCCTTTTTAGTGTTACTTCGTGTTATTAGTGGCTTTTTATCTTTGGAACGCTGATGACACGGATTCCTTACGGAAAATGCTGATTATTAAAGATTTTCTTATTTGTTATCAAATTAAGCTGATTTTCGCTACCGTTTTTTTGACAGGATTCAAAAATTTACTTTCCCTTTTACCGCAGAAAACGCTGATTTTTACGCAAAGAACTCAAAGTTTTTTTGACAGGATTTCAGGATGAACAGGATTTGAATAAGATTCTTTTTTAGTATTACTTCGTGAAATTAGTGGCATTATTCTTTTCGTTATAATTGAATCAAAAAACATTTAAAAACCTGAATTTCTGTTAGTAATAACGTTTTTTCATTTATTCAATGTTTAATAACCATTTCCAAGCAGGAATAATGGTAATTTGTTTATCCTCCTGATTTATTATCTCTTCCTGAAAATATGTAATAATTATCAGTTTTTCAACCTTATAGTTTATAGATGCTTTCAGAAGTGCCGATAATTCCCTCTCCCTGGTTTTGCTGTCATTCATTTTAAACGCAACCTGTATCAACATTTTTTCAGGAACATAAAAGTCTATTTCGTAATTATCTTTTAAATAATACAAATTTCCGGGAAATCTTTTACTTAACTCATTGAATACAATGGTTTCAAGTTGAAAAGATTCAGTATCAGTCAAAAATAATTTTAACAATCCATGATCTCTGAAATAATACTTTTTCTTTGTTTCTCTTTCTGTTATTTTTGATTTATAATTTTGCAAACTTCTTATTAAAAATGAATCTTCGATGTACGAAAAATATTCTATCAGCGTAGATGTTCCCACCTGAACACCAGTTGATTGAATAATGTTTTTAACTCTGTTAAAACTAACTTCATCCATTGTACTTTCTGCAAGTTTTTTTATCATCAACCTAAGAGCATAAGGATTACGAATTTGATGCCGAGCAATGATATCACCAAGAAAAATCTTCTGAAAAATAGTATTCAGATATTCCTGTTTATTAACGTATTTGTGTAATTCGGGAAAACCGCCATAATAAAAATAATCCTCAAATATTCGCTGAACTTCAAATCGTTTTTCCGAATAAGATAAATGTGGCTCAATTGTAATACCCTGAAACATCAAATATTCTTCAAATGAAAATGTATCCATTTCCTTAACAAGAAACCTGCCACCTAGTGTTGTTGCCATTTCACTGCTGAGCATTTGTGCATTACTGCCTGTAATCAATATCTTATAATTACTATCTGCTAATCGGCGTGCGTAGTTTTGCCAACCGGGTATGTTCTGTATTTCATCAAAAAATAATATCGGTTTCAAATTAAATAATTCATTATAACTTTCAATAATTTTATCAAAGTCAGTTACTGTAAATTCCAATAAACGTTCATCTTCAAAATTGATATACACTATTTCCTTTTGCTCAACTCCATTTTTAAGCAATTGCTGTATATATTGATATAGTAAATATGTTTTTCCTGTTCGTCTCTGTCCGGTAATAATATAATTTGCAGTAAACTCAAGATTTAGATTCCTGCTGACTACAGGTATTTTTGATATAAACTCCTGATGTTCAATAATTATTTTTTTAATATTGTTTTTCATGTTTGTTTTGTTTTATATACAGAACAAATATACAATTTTTATTCCTGTATAAAAAATATTTTCACAATACATAATTGGATTTTTTTCTTTGTCCACGAATTACGCTGATGTTCAATAATTATTTTACTTTTTACCGCAGAGAACGCTTAGGTTTACGCAAAAAACGAAAGGTTTTTTCTGACTGGATTTCAGGATTTACAGGATTTGAATAGAATTCCTTTTTAGTGTTACTTCGTGTAATTAGTGGCTTTAATTATTCACCACGAATTTCTCTGATTTTCACTAATTTTTCCTTTTACCGCATAGAACGCTGAGTTTTTTCTCAAAGAACGTAACGTTTTTTCTGACTGTATTTCAGTATGTATGGTATTAAAATAATGTAATAAATATGAAGTTTATTTTAGAAGGAGTGAATTGCTCTTTGTAATTGAAATAAATTTCCGATAAGAATCTCTTGTTTGAATTCTGCAAATAAACCACTATGGATTGGAAATCCATAGTTTTAAGAACAAGGTAAAAAATGAAATTTTTTATATCTTATTCTAATATCATATTTCCATAATCCTTA
>CAIZXK010000571.1 GCA_903936865.1 uncultured Bacteroidales bacterium
CGTTTTTTTACTTTTTGCTTTTCCAATTACAAGGGATAGTTCCCCCAAACAAGCAATAATTTCCGATTTACCATTGTTCTCAATACTTAAACAAGGTGTATTTGGTGGGACTTCATCGGTCGGGTTAATCCTTACCGATTCCAATACTTTCAACAAATCATTTTCAGTTGTTTCCTGGACTTCTTTTAATATTTCTGTTCCAAAATTAAAATCTATTTTATCCATAATTAAAATAATTTTAATTGTGAATCAATAGGAAATAACTCTGGGCTGGTTGTTAATTGGCAAGCCCTGTGTTTAGTTATTGAGCAATAAACAGTTTTTAAGACTGCAATTTTGTTGAATTCTCTAAGAGTCTTAACAAATCTACAGATATTAGCCCTATCAATTCCAGTTCTTACCTCAACTTCTTTCATGGTTTGAGGCTTATTATAAAAAGAATTAAAAACTATTTTTTCCTGTGTTACGAATTTTTTAGTACCTTTGCTATAAGTATTTTTTAAGGCTGCCTTAGGGCGGCTTTCTTTTTTTCTGTTATATTTTTTTATTCTTTTCATAATTAATTATTTAGCTTTTTGTTTGCACTTTCTGCAATAGCATTCAATACTACAGAATTATTGTTTACTGGACTAATTGTTTGGCTTTCCATCCATACAATAAGCTCTTTGCGGCTAAAAATTAACTTTTTGCCCATCTTCTTATAAGGTAATAAACCCTTGTAAATAGCTGATTTACTATACCCTGTTAGCTTTGCGGCTTCATTAATAGTAAGCCTTTCACATTCCACAACTTCGGGCGACTGCTTCACCTGAAATAAATTCTCTAAATTCTCAATTTTTTGTAATAACAAACCGATTGCATCAGGTAAATTGTTATGATTAATTTCTATCATTTTAAATATGTATAAAATTAAAAAATTGAAATAGTACTACTTCGTTATTGATATCTAACTGCAAATATACGTCATAATTTCAGTTATTAGCATTGATTATCAATATATTATGCGACTTAGGCGGTCGCAAAATAAGAGTTAACACAAATAAAAAAGCCTTGTTAATCAGATTGTTAACAAGGCTTTTGCTTAGTCGCAAAATATTAATTTATATTATTGATATTTAAGGTTTTAATCTCTTTTTACTTTGTCGCAAAAAATCTAAAAACTCTCTATTAAAATTTTTTGTATATTGTTTATCCTTATAATTTAGTTGTATTATATTACCTTTTTTATCTTTGAAGCTGTAAGCAATTTTATTAAAATCTTCTTTTTGCAAAGTTTCTTTATTAATCAAATGTACAATAGTATCATACAATCTTTTATGATTTGCGTTTCCTTTAAACTCTGGCAAAAATTCAATTTTATTAATATTTTTATCCATCGGTTGCCCTGTGAAGTGATGCAAAAAATCAACTTCATTAATTTTTGATATGAATTTTTCATCTATCAATATTTTACATATTCCTTTTAATTCGTTTTCGTTACAAATTGATTGTAACGTTAATTCTGAAATAGGGGGCTTCATTTCATCAATAAATGATTTTATAATTCCAGCTGTATTTATGCAATAATCAAATAATTCTTTTAACGAATGAGATTCTGAATATTTGTAACCATTATTAAAAAAATTAACCGGAGGTAGTAATATTATAAAATCATTATCAGAATAAGTATAAACAAAGGGATTGTCAGAAATATTAACATCACTTGTTTTTTTCAAATCAGTAAACAATTGTATCATTTTTTCAATCAATAATACATTTGTAGCAATTTTTTTAAATAGTGCCTGTAAATCCTTTATAAGCTCTTTTTTGTCGGGATTGCTTCGCCTAAGTGTATTTATTTCACTTTTAAATTCTGATAAATCAAAAATGTTTGAATTTTCATTATTTACAGTAATGTAATTTTGATAATAAATTTTACCGTTTATTTGCTGCAAAATAATCTTTTCAATAAAATCTATAAATTTTGTATTTAAGTCTATTTTATTCATAATATTAAATTTTTGGTATTAATAAATTTGCGTTTTTTTGTTGTTCTGCTTTCTCAAAAGAATCTAAATAACTTGTAGTTGTTTTTATGTCGGTATGTCCTAAACTTTCAGATATGTAAGCAATGTTTGCACCACTTCGTTTTAAGACTGTAGCGAAGCTGTGCCTTGCGGTGTACGTACTAATACTTTCTATATCAATACGTTTGGCAATACGTCCAATATGTTTATTTATTAGCCTTGTAATATTTTGCACCTGCTTTTTTGTTTGGGTTGGGTCTTCTTTGCCTGTCAGAAATGGAAAAACATAATCAGTTTGATTTTTGTTTGCATTCCAACGTTTAATAATTTCTTTCATTTGAGGCAACAAAACCGCTTCAATCTTTACTTTATGTTTTGAAGTATTAATTGTTTTTTGTCTGTAAAAACTAATAATGTCGTTTTCAATATCAGAATGTTTTAACCTGCATAAGTCGCCAATATTAATGCCATTGCATAAATAAGAGAAAAACCACAAATCACGATATTTATTTTCTGTTTCGCTTACTTCAGCTTTCATCAGTTCGCCAATTTGCTGCAAAGTTAATGCCATGCTTCGCCCTTCGCCTGTGGGTATCTGATACAATCCTTTTTTAGCTCCAAATGGGTAATCATTAGGTTTGATAATATTATTTTCCTTAGCAACGTTTATAATAGTTCTTAAGGCTCTACAATACATCCCAACGGTTGTATAAGTTGCATCATTATCAATCATGTGTTTTTCGTAATTAGTAAGCCATTTAACCGTAATATCTGAAAATAAAATATTATTTCCTGCAAATTTCTCAATACTTTTCAAGGCACAATTATAATAAATTGAAGTTCCTATTTTTCCATCACTTTTTGTTTCGTTAATCTTTGCAATAAATGCAGCGTTCAAAGTATCGGAGGTGTTTTTTTTAATCAGATTGTTAAACTTGTCAAATGAAAAAACGCCATTAATAGCAATAACAGCCTTAATATTTGCTTTTATTGCATCATGTCCAGACGTTGCCCTTTCCCTTAATTCTTTTGTTTCTTTTGTCTTTTTCCCTTCTAAAATAGTTTTCCAATCCTCTTTTTTGCAATAAATGCCGCTTTTATAAAAGAATTGTTTTTTGTCAAATGTAATACGAAACCGTACTAAATACAAACCATTTTTATTTGCTTTTCTTGCATCTATGGTTGTTTTTAAATAAACATTATCAAAACTATCTGTAAACATAAAATAAGAGTTTAAAATATGATTTGTAAATAATAGGCGTAAAATTCTACGCCTATTCTACGCCTACAAATATACAAATAAATTGATAATAAATGATAAATAATATAAATATTTATTATCTTTGCAAACTGATAATCAATATAATTAAATAGTTATTGTAAAATAATGAAAAGTAATAAAAACAGTAATTTTATGACTGTTAATCAGAGGGTCTCAGGTTCAAGTCCTGAAGGGGGAGCAAAAGAAAATCAGGCACTTACAGAATTTTTTGTAAGTGCTTTTTGTTTCTATGTGCATACAAATCGTATAATTCATTATAGCTATAATTTTCAAACAACAATAATTTTTCAATTTTTATATATTATGTAAAAATATTTCGTAATTTTGCGAAATACAAAAACATAAATAGTTGTAAAAATGGAAATAAAAATTTTAGGAACAGGTTGTGCAAATTGCAAAACATTGGAAAAAGGCATTTTAATAGCAGTTGAAGATTTAAAAATAGATGCAAAAGTAGAGAAAGTTGAAGACATCATAAAGATTATGGGATATGGAATTATGAAAACACCAGGCTTAGTAATTAATGAAAAAGTTGTTTTGAGCGGTAGAGTTCCTTCTGTATCTGAGTTGAAAGAAATCATTGCAAAACATCAATAAAATATGGTTTCAAAACCTAAGTTTACTGCTCAGCAAGAACAAATTGCAAGAATCGCCAAAGCAATAAGTCATCCAGCCAGGGTTTATATTTTGGAGAAATTAAATGGATTGAATTCTTGTTGCACCAGTGGAGAAATGATAGGTGATATTCCTATCGCCAGATCTACCTTATCTCAACATTTAAAGGAACTTAAGTATGCAGGGTTGATACAGGGTGAAATTGATCCCCCTTCTATTAAGTATTGTATTAATCGGAATAACTGGGAAATAGCTAAAATTATTTTAAATAGCTTTTTGAAGTAATTTTAAAATGAAATGATTTTACCCATTTTCAGGAAATCATTTCGTAATAAACAGAATAGTAAAAAAATCAGTTTTATGAAAAAAATAATTTTATTGATTGCAATATCAATCATTACATCAGTTTCTTATGGACAAATAAAAGAAACGATTACTACTGAAAAAAATATCAACTCAGGATTAAGGTTACAGATTTACTATTTTCATTTGACCAATCGTTGTCATACCTGCACAAGTATAGAAGCTGAAGTAAGAAGAAATCTGGATTCCTTGTTTACGAAAGAATTAAATTCAGACATTGTGAGATTTGCTGCATTAAATTGTGAAGCTAAAGAAAATGAAGCAATAGCCAGAAAATATGATGCTTATGGAGCTACTTTAGCTTTTACGGTTTATAAAGATGGTAAAGAAATCAAAAAAATTGATTTATCCAATTGGGCTTTCTCTAAAATTCATAAACCAGAAGTTTTTTCAGCAGAGTTTAAACATAAAATTGAAGAAATAATCAACTAACATAAAATTTTCAAAAACTATGGAAGTATTGCAAAATTTATTAGACAACAATAACATACCTTTTTTATCTGCCTTTTTATTAGGAATTATGACGGCAATAAGTCCGTGCCCTTTAGCTACCAATATTACTGCTATAGGCTTCATAAGCAAGGATTTGGAAAATCGAAAAAGGATTTTCTATAACGGACTTTGGTATACCTTGGGAAGAGCAATCAGTTATACGGCTTTAGGCGTAATTCTTTATTTTGGAGCCAGTAAGTTTCAGATAGCTAAGCTATTTCAATCGAATGGTGAAAAATTTCTGGGACCATTATTAATAATTGTCGGTATTTTAATGCTTGATTTTATTAAAATCAAATTCCCCGGATTCAGTGGTTTAAGTGATAAAATCGAGAAAAATAATAAAAGCAACTGGTGGACAGCATTATTGCTCGGAATTGTTTTTGCGCTGGCTTTTTGTCCTTACAGTGGAGTTTTGTACTTTGGCATGTTAATTCCAATGACAATAAGCAGTGCATCAGGTTTATTTTTACCGTTTATTTTTGCAATTGCTACTGGATTGCCGGTAATTATTATTGCTTATTTATTGGCATTCAGTATTTCAAGCGTAGGCGGCTTTTATAACAAAGTAAAGATTTTCGAGAAGTGGTTCAGACGTGTGGTTTCTATACTTTTCATATTGGTAGGACTTTATTATATATTTATTTTTTACATAAAATAGCTAAAAATGAATTTAAATATTATCAAATCAAGACATTTTCAAATTGTAATTTTATTATTACCAATATGGTTTTTATTATATCATAATTTACTTCCTTTTACCGATTGGTTGGTTTTCAATGTATTTGGAATGACCAAAGGTGAACATCTGACAGAAGCCTTATGGTTTCTTATTTTCGAATTCCCAAAAGTAATGCTGTTACTTACTTTAATTATATTTTTTGTTGGTATAATCAGGACATTTTTCACACCCGAGAGAACAAGAAAAGCGCTTGAGGGCAAAAAAACTTTTACTGGAAATGTAATGGCTGCCATGTTGGGTATCGTTACTCCGTTTTGTTCCTGTTCTGCAATTCCATTGTTTTTAGGATTTGTAGAGGCTGGAGTTCCATTGGGAGTTACTTTTTCATTCCTGATTGCAGCACCAATGATTAATGAGGTTGCTATTATTCTTTTGTATGGATTATTTGGCTTAAAAGTAGCTGTTATTTATGTTGTTACCGGTTTAACGATTGCTATTTTTGCAGGTTGGATAATTGGTTTGCTAAAACTTGAAAAATGGGTAGAACCTTGGGTTTATGAAACCAAAGTTGGACAAAATGGGCTGGATGACAGCAAAATAAGTTTTGAAACACGCATAAAAATGGGTTTTGAAGCTGTAAAAGAAATTGTTGGAAAGGTATGGATTTATGTAGCATTAGGTATAGCGGTTGGTGCTGGAGCACATGGCTATATCCCTGAAGATTTTATGGCTTCCCTGATGGGAAAATCAGCCTGGTATTCGGTTCCTCTTTCTATCTTAATTGGTATTCCATTGTATTCCAATGCAGCAGGTATCGTACCCATTGTTTCTGTTTTGATAGAAAAAGGTGCTTCATTAGGAACCGCACTGGCTTTTATGATGTCTGTTATTGGATTATCGTTACCTGAAATGGTAATTTTACGCAAAGTGTTAAAACTCCCTCTTATTTTTACTTTTATTGGTGTTGTAGGAGTTGGAATTATGATTGTAGGATTCCTATTTAATTTTATTTTTTAAGGAATAAAGCTAAACAGTATTTTTTTAATAATTTAATAAATAAAAATGAAAACAACAAACAAACCTTTATTTCAATCGTTTCATATTGAAGGAATTGAACATATAAATCCGAAAGAAGCTTATGAAGTATTAAAAAATGGAGAAGCTGTTTTGATAGACGTTAGAGAAGCTGATGAAATAGTTCTTGAAAGCATTCCGCTCGACAATGTTATTTATCATCCTATGACTGTTATTATGGAAAGATTACCGAATATTTCAAAAGAACAGAATATAATTTTAGCTTGTCCTGGTGGAATAAGAAGTGCTAAAGTTGCTAATTTATTGAAAATTCAAGGATATCCTAATGTAGCTAATCTGGATGGTGGTTTTACCTTTTGGAAAGCACAAGGATTGCCATTTGAAACCAATATTTCATCCGGTGGATGTGGTTGTGGTTGTAGTACTCCTGCACCAGCAAAAACTTCATGCTGTGATGTTTCTGATGAAAAAGACAGTTCATGCTGCGACTCTTCAAATGGGAAAAGTGGTGGATGCTGTTGCTAAATATCACAACGATTGTTTTGAAAATTTGAGAATACATATCTATTTTCATACTTTAAATTAACATTTTTTCAATAACTTTTAATTTGAAAATACAAAAATGGAATCAGAAAAATATTTCGAAAATTATGGTATGATAATTAAAGGTGTAAAGCATATTTCGCCGAAAGAAGCTTTTGAATTGTGTAGAAAATCTGCTGTGATGGTGGATGTTAGAGAAGATTATCTTAATACTTTTAAAACCTTTGATGTACCTCAACTCATCAGAATTCCTTTTAGTGAATTAAAATTAAGATGGACAGAACTTTCAAAAGAAACTCCATTTATTTTAGCCGATTCAGTAGGTTTGTACAGTCACGAAGCTGTTGATTTTATGCTGGAAAAAGGATTTACAACTATTGCAAATATGGCCGGTGGCATTGTGGACTGGGAAAAAGACGGATTGCCCATGAAAATCAACACCAAAGAAAGATTATCAGGCAGTTGCATGTGCCAGTTGAAACCAAGGGAGAAATAATACATGTCTGTTCTGAATATTAAAATAATAGGTGCAAATTGTAATAAGTGTAATACTTTGTCTTTAAGGATTCAGAAAATTATTGCTGAAAATAAACTGAATGCAGTGGTTGAAAAAATTACGGATATACAGCTTATTACGGATTATAATATTTATACAATTCCCGCATTATTAATTAATAATCAGCTTGTTTCAAAAGGTTGTCTGCTGTCTGAAAAACAAATTATTGAAAGAGTAAATAAATTTCTGGAAGAGGATAAAAAAATAGTAACTAATTATAGTTCAACTAAAAAAACAAATAGATTTGCATTGATTTTCGGATTATTGCTTAGTATTGCGATTATATTATTTCAACTATTTAAGTACAATTATCCTGATAAAACAAATAGTATTATTAAGCAATCTGACTTTACTAATTTTACAATGGCAGATAGTGTTCTTTTATTGTATGATTATTCAAAACAAAATACTACTTTTGAACTTAGTTTCTTAGAATTTGGTTCAACAGGCTGTCGCGAATGCAAAATGATGGAAAAAGTGATAGCAGAAGTTAAGGGAAATTTTGCAAATCGTATAAATGTAGTTTTTTATAATGTTACTAAAAAAGAAAACAAAATAATCAGTAAATATTTTGGTATTCAGATGATTCCAGTTCAGATTCTTCTTAATAAAAGTGGGAAAGAAGTATTTAGGCATATCGGATATTATTCTTATAATGAATTATGTATAGAGTTTAGTAAACTTGGTATAAATTAGAATTTTAATTCACTGAAAATGAAAAAATACATTTTAACATCCATTATTTTGCTTGCAATATTTGTTTTTTCCTGTAAAAAAGACAATTTAAATTCAAATGTGCAAGCTTCAGATAATCTGGCGGTTGATAGCCTGGTTGCAACAAAAACTAATATTAAGATTTATGAGCAGACTTTTATAAAAGCTTATACCAGAGGAAAAAATCTTAAATTTCAGTGGAGTGCAAATCATGGAACTATCGAAACTACTGATTCTTCAATGGCTATGTACTGGGCATGTCCAAGCTGTTTGGGTTTAAATACGATTGAGTGCAAAGTAAGTAACGAATTTGGAACAGTTTCCGATACAATAATGATTAACGTATTTCATCAGCAATGAAGAAGATATTCATCACATTTATTTTGTATGCACTCATAATTTCAGATGCTTATTCACAATGTTGTGCTGCTGGAAATCCGTTGGGTGGTGATGGTTCTCAGGAAAGTTTAAATAAAAAAGAACTCATTGTTTTTACTTCTTTCAAACACAGTTTATCCCAGCAATACTATCACTTAGATTCTGAATATAATTTGAGCAATATTGAGAAGAGTTATTATAATTATCAGAATCTGGCTATTTCTTACGGATTATTTTCACGCCTGTCGGTTTATGGTGAACTGGGGTATTTTTATGATAAAACTCAGTTAATTAATATAAATAATAAAGAAACGATTATTCAATCTTCCGGTTTGGGCGATTTGAATATCAGTTTGCGCTATCAGGTTTTTAAAACGGTAAAACCCATATCTCAACTTGTAATTTCAGGAAGTTTAAAATTACCGTTGGGAGCTTTCCATGAAGAGATTAATGGAGCAACCGTTCCAATTTCATTACAGCCTTCATCCGGTGCAATAAAATATAATGCCGGAATTTTTTATTCCAGAAAACGGGCAGATCGAAATTTAGGATGGAATACTTTTTTGCTTTTTGAGACAAGTAACACGATTGAACAAGCTTATCTGATTTATAAATATGGCAATTTGCTGCAATACTCATTAGCGGCGACTTATCAAATAAACAAGAAACTAAATCTTATTTTCAATTCAAAACTTGAATGGAGAGCACACGATAAAAGAGAAAATGAGATTATTATCGAATCTACAGGTAGTAAAGTAATTTATATTAATCCGCAACTCATTTATAATTTCATACCAAACTGGAGCTTGCTGTTAATAAGCGATTTACCAATTTACAAATATGTTAATGGTTATCAGTTAACCAATTGTTATTCAATTCAAATTGGAATTCGGAAGAATTTTAAATTTTGCAATTCGCACAAATAATGAAAAAAATAATGAATTTTTTTTATTTCAAATTAATGTCGTATGTTTGCAACATTAAACATTATAAAATAATGAAAAGCATTTCACTTGAATACACTTCAGAGCAACAGAATATTGCAAACTATGCGAGAGTACTATCTCATCCGGCACGTATTGCAATTATTCAATTATTAGCTGAAAAAAAAGAAATCCGAACAGGAAATATTTCTGATTTTTTGCCATTAAGCCGAACAACTGTTTCTCAACATCTGAAAGAATTAAAAGAAATTGGAATTATTAATGGTACCATAGATGGGTTAAAAATACATTATTGTCTAAATCCAATAAAACTCAATGAAATCAGAATGCTTTTCAATCAGCTATTTGATCAATCTATCAGCAATTTTATATGTAACTGCGATTAATTATTCACTAACAAAAATAAAAATCAAATGAAAAAAATCACAATGTTTATTTTATGTGTAATGTTTGCCATATCAAACATTTTTGCACAAGGAGCAAAATCAGAAATAGAAAAAGCTCAAAAATCTGGAAAATCTATCTTTTTGATAGTAATTGATAAATCTGCAAAGGGAGTAGATGCTCTTTTAAAAGTTGCAGAAGAAGCAAAGAAAAAAACCAAGAATACAGCTGTAATTAAACTAGATCGTGATGACAAAGCTAATTCCGGTTTAATTGCAAAATACAGACTGGCAGGTGCACCTTTGCCACTTATTTTAGTAGTATCTCCAGGAGATGCAGTTACAAGTGCTTTATCAGACGAAGATGCAAAATTAGAAAAACTTATTACAAGTGTTCCTTCAAAAAACCAATCTGATGTTTTGTTGGGTTTCGAAAACGGTAAGGCAGCATTTATTGTTTGTGGGAAAAAAAATGCAAAAGATAAAGATGCTTTAATGGCTGAGTGTAAAACGGCTGTTGCAAGTCTCGGAAATAAAGCCAATCTGGTTTTTATTGATATTGATAGTAAAGAGGAAGCTAATTTTATTGCCTTATTAAATCCTGATAAAACAAAAACCACAGTTTTAATTTTTAATGGGAAAGGGCAATTTACAGGTTTGCATGAATCTAAAGTAAAATCAGCTGAACTAATAAAAACAGTAAACAAAAAAGTTGGTGGTTGTGCACCCGGGAGTTGTGGTAGCGGTAAAAAATGCTAAAATAATATCTTAAAATTATGAATTTATTAAAATTAGTCTGGATAGAACTTTGGAATAAAAAATCACAGCTTATTTCGAGCTTAATGGCAATTGTAATTGGAATTGGCGTAATTGTTGGCAG
>CAIZXK010000572.1 GCA_903936865.1 uncultured Bacteroidales bacterium
AAGCAATAGAATTAGAAATAACTGATACCATCGATAATCCTTTAAAAGTTAGGGTTATAATACCTGCAAGAAATGAAGCACATTTTATTGGTAATATTTTAAATTTATTAAAAAATCAGACATATCCATCTGAATTTATTGAGATTATTATAGTTGATGATGACTCAACAGACGATACTTATAAAATAGTAAATTCTTTTTCAGAACAAAATTCATTGTTGAATTGCAAAATCCTTAGGATTTCAGAAAACAAAAGTAATATTAAATATAAAAAACAAGCAGTTAGCAAGGCAATTAGTATTTCTGAAGGTGATTTAATAATAACAACTGATGCTGATTGTAGTGTTGGGCCCGATTGGATTAAATGTATTGTATCAGCTTATAGAAAAACTAATGCAAAAATGCTGGTAGGAATGGTTGCTTACCATAATGATAATACAGTATTTGAAAAAATGCAACATCTCGAATTCCTGAGTTTGATAGCTTCAGGTATTGCAGCCATTCAATCGGGTTTTCCAATAATGTGTAATGGAGCAAATTTGATATATGAAAAAAAAGCCTATCATGATGTAAATGGTTTCTATTCCAATGATAAGTTTGCTTCTGGCGATGATGTCTTTCTCTTGCTTAAGATAAAGAAATTTTTTGGGAATAACAGCATATTTGCTTTGACCGACCCCGGAACTTTAGTTTATACTCAAGCTTCAAAAACACTTAAGGATTTTACAAATCAAAGATTACGTTGGGCTTCAAAAACAAGTGGTTATAGAGATATTAATATTCTTTTGGTTGCAGGAATTGTATTTGTTTTTAATTTGGGAATTCTTATATGTTTTTTATATGGTATAATTGATCCTGATTTTTTTGTTTATGCCCTGATTATGATCGTATTTAAAATAGTAGTCGATTTCCCCATTTTGCATAGAATTACCTTGTATATGAATCGCAAGGATTTATTAAAATACTATATACCCTTGCAAATTTTATATTTTCCTTATATTTTAATTATTGGAGTTTTAAGTAATTTTATTTCTTATCGTTGGAAAGGGAGAATAATTTCAAAATAAATTAGTTTTCGACAATTATTTGTGCTGTTAATCTGCTTTTTTGTTCGAGTAATATTTTACGATTACGGACAACTTTATCTATAGTTGCATAATCAAAATGACGAATAGTAATTAAATCGAGGTTACTATTGTATTTTACCTTAAATTTTTGTTGCAATGTTTCAATTAGCTTGTCAAAATGACGATTATCGGCATCAATACAAATTGAAAAGCTGATGGCTGAATTTTGCATCAGATTTACTTTAATTTTATTATCAGAGATTATATTAAAGATTTCTGATAAGTTTTCCTCAGCAATAAAGGAGAAATCCTTTGGTGAAATTGAAATCAGAACCTGATTTTGCTTAAAAATAAATGAAGGAATTAATCCATCTGCTTTCTCAATATTTGATATCCTCGTACCTTGGTTTTCCGGATTAAGAAATGATTTTACATAAAGAGGAATATTCTTGTTTTGAAGTGGTTTTATTGTTTTAGGATGTATGATTGTTGCTCCGTAATATGCCAGCTCAATTGCTTCTCTATATGAAATATCGTCAAGTTTGAAGGTGTTTTCAAAAAATTTGGGATCAGCATTTAATACTCCCGGAACATCTTTCCATATTATCATTTCTTCAGCATTTAATCCAAATGCAAAAATAGCAGCAGAATAATCAGAACCTTCGCGACCAAGCGTTATTGAATGCCCATCGCTTGATCCACCAATAAATCCCTGAGTGATAATGATTTTGTTTTCATTTTTATTAAAAAGAGGTAATACGCTTCGTGATATGCAATCTTCTGTTTTAATCCAATCTACTTTTCCTTCTCTATATATAGAATCGGTTTTTATAATTTTACGAGCATCGACCCAGATATTACTTATATCTTTGTAATTTAGATAATTGCTGACGAATAAAGTGGAAATTATTTCACCATAAGAAACAATTTGATCATATTCAAAATCAAAATTATCTGTAGCAGATGTATTTATTTTTTTATATAACTGATTAAAGATTTCAGTAATTGTCCTGAAAATTTGATTTTGTTTATCTGAAAAAAGTTCATCTATTATCTTGAAATGATATTGTTTTATTTCAATAAAAATAGTTTCCTTCTCTATAATATTATTAAAATAAGCTTTAGTAAGATTTTCCAGTGCATTCGTTGTTTTACCCATAGCAGATATAACTATAAGAATGTTATGTTCTTTATAAAGCCTCAGAATATCAGCAACATTTTTAACTGCAGATGAATTATTTACTGAAGCTCCACCAAATTTAAAAACTTTCATGATTTCATTATAAAATACCAGCAAAAATACATTATTTTTTTAATTTGGCTATCTGTTTAATAATTATAAAGTTATTCAGTTACTGAATTTAAAGTAAATAGCTTTTAATACAATACTGTTTAACTTTTATCTTATTATTTTTATTCTTAACTTTGCAGCATGATTTCAATTGATAACACTATCATATCAGACGATTTAAATGATGTTTGTTTTGTATGCGACCTTAAAAAATGCAAAGGAGCCTGTTGTGTGGAAGGTGATGCCGGAGCTCCTATGGATGCTGAAGAAATAAGTATTTTAGAAGATGAAATAGATGCAATAAAACCATTTATGACTCAAGCTGGAATTAATGAAGTTGAACAAAACGGTGTTTTTGATTATGATGCCTGGGGTAATTTTGTTACACCATTGGTAAATCATCGCGAATGTGTTTATGTTTATTTTGAAGACGATATAGCTAAATGTGCCATCGAAAAAGCTTGGGAATTAAAGAAAATTAAGTTTCAAAAACCGGTTTCCTGTCATTTATATCCCATAAGAATTAATAATTACAAAGATTTTGATGCAGTAAATTATCACCAATGGCCTATTTGCAAGTATGCGTTAGTAAATGGGAAACGACTAAATGTTAAGGTTTACGAATTTTTAAAAGAACCATTGAAACGAAAATACGGTTTAAAATGGTATAAGGAACTTGAAGCTACTTATAAAAAAACAGAAAAGAAAGTTTGAGCATACTAAATATTTTTATATATTTGCAAATGATTAGGGGCGTTAGCTCAGTTGGCTAGAGTGTCAGACTGGCAGTCTGAAGGTCATGGGTTCGACTCCCATACGCTCCACATTCAATATCAAGCTGTTGCATATTATTTGTAACGGCTTTTTTATTTTAGGTGTTGTTTTTAGGTGTTGTTTTGATCATTTTATGTGTATATTTTG
>CAIZXK010000573.1 GCA_903936865.1 uncultured Bacteroidales bacterium
ACACATCCCTACTATGATTATATACTTCGAATGTATTATGGGATAACAAATTAAACATAAATAACTTTTTAATTATTATTATATAAATATCGGTCTCAAAACAAAGAGATTGTTTTTGAGACTGATATTTTTAAATGGATTATATAAACAAATAATATGCAGAAACTTAGATTGCTTTTTCCACATTATATCAATAGCTTATTAAATAGTTATTCCCAAATATTTTTTTCTAAAAATATTGTATTCGCCATTTTTCTGGTAATTGTGACTTTTTTTGATTTTTATGCGGGTTTAAGTGGTGTAATTGCTGTTACTGTTTCAAATACAATAGCTTACCTTATAGGTTTTAACCGGTTTAATATCAGATCCGGATATTATGGATTTAATAGTTTATTGGTAGGATTGGGATTGGGAGTGTATTATAATCCTAATTATCAGTTTTTTATGGTGTTGTTTTTTGCAGCATTACTTACTTTGTTTATTACTGTTATTTTAGAAGGAATAATTGGAAAGTATGGATTACCCTTTTTAAGTGTTTCATTTTTAATAAGTTTATGGTTGGTGACGTTAGCAACTCGTGAGTTTTCTTCTTTAACTATAAGCGAAAGAGGTATTTATACTTTTAACGAGATGTATTTAATTGGTGGTTTAGGATTAGTGAATATTTATAATTGGTTTAATAATCTTAATTTGCCTGAATATATTATATTGTATTTTAGATCTTTAGGTGCTATTTTTTTTCAATATCATTTATTTGCAGGTCTATTAATAGCTATTGGTTTAATAATTTACTCACGTATTGCATTTTTGCTTTCTATCTTTGGATTTGGTTCAGCATATTTATTTTATCAGATTATTGGTGGAAATATTTCAGAGTTAAGTTATGGTTATATTGGATTTAATTTTATATTATCAGCCATTGCAATCGGTGGTTTTTTTATTGTATCATCCAAGTATTCCTTTTTATGGGTTTTACTTTTAACTCCTTTAATATCAATATTAATATCAAGTACAAATGCTATTTTCGGTTTGCTTCAGCTTTCTATATATTCACTTCCATTTAATATTATAGTTATTACATTTTTATATGTACTAAAATTCAGAGAACGATTTTATTTGAAGCCGGAAATTGTTGGAATCCAATATTTTTCACCTGAAATAAATCTGTATACTCAAAAAAATAATCAGGGAAGATTTAAAAATTCCTTTATCATTCCCATTTCATTACCCTTTTGGGGGCAATGGAAAGTTACTCAGGGGCACAATGGAAAAATTACACACAAAGGAGACTGGAGACATGCCTGGGATTTTGAAATTGTTGACGATAGTGATAAGTATTTCTCCGGAAGTGGTTTAACTTGTGCTGATTACTATTGCTATAATAAACCTGTTATAGCTCCGTTGGCTGGTTGGGTTGAACAAATTCATGATTTTGTTGATGATAATAAGATAGGAGAGGTGAATACCGAGAAAAATTGGGGAAACACTATCGTTATCCGTCATACAGATTTGCTTTTCAGTAAAATGAGCCATATTAAAAAGGAAAGTTTTAAAGTAAATGTAGGTGATTATTTGAAAAAAGGGGATATTATTGCTAATTGTGGCAATTCAGGAAGATCTCCACAACCACATTTGCACTTTCAATTGCAGGCAACTCCATTTATTGGTTCCAAAACACTCGATTATCCGTTGGGTCATTATATTTTACATAATGAAAATGGCTTTGAATTAAGGTCTTATGAAAAACCAAAAGAAGGGGATATTATTTCAAATATTGAAAGAAACCATTCTTTAAGTAAAGCTTACCATTTTATTCCCGGTCAAAGAATTTCATACGAGGTTAAAGAAGAAAATAGTTTAAATTCTAAAATATTCAATTGGGAAATACAAGTTAATATTTATAATCAGTCACTTATCTATTGTGAAAATACCAAGTCTAAAGCATACTTTTATAACGATGGCGATTTTCACTATTTTACAAGTTTTGAAGGAAACAAGAATTCATTATTGTATTATTTTTATCTGGCAAATTATAAAATCATGACAGCTTTTTATAAAGATTTGCAAATTACCGATTATTACCCATTAAACAATATGGGCAACCACGTTTTAATGTTTTTTCAAGATTTTTTAGCTCCTTTTTATATCTTTATGAAATCGAAATATGAATTAAGATATATTTCAAAAAAAGATGATTTTACAGAAAGTGATATTTTAATTCAAACAAAAACAGAAATAAAGGTTGGTAAATTTAAAACTAAAGAAATAAATTTCAACATACAAATATTAAATAATCAGATAGATCATTTTACAATAGAGCATTCTAATAAAAAAATTATAGCTAAACAAATTATTAATGAATAAAAATAAACTAATGAAACATATTGGAATTTTTTTTACTTTTTTATTACTAATATCTAATATTCTTATTGCTCAGAATTCAAAAGATAATATTGATAAAAAAACTGAGTATTTATTTGATAAAAAGATGTATAAAAAAGTTATTTTTGTTGGAGAAAATGCGTTAAAAGAGGAGCAGGATTATTTTAATCTCCGCTATAGAATTGCTATTTCTTATTATGAATTTAAAAATTATAGAATGGCAATTCATCATCTGGAAAAAGCTTTAACTTTTAATTCTGACGATCCTGCAGCCCTTGAGTATTTATATTATGCTTACCTATTTGCTGGCAGAACTAATGATGCCAATTTGCTGGCTTCTAAATTTCCTGATTATCTTAAGCAAATTGTAAATTATAAACGAAAATATTTAAGTAATATATATTTGGAAGGAGGACCTTCAAATAGTAATAATATTTCAAAAAACGGCTCATTGGATATAGATTCTGATACCAGCATTTTTGGAGAAAGTGACTTAAATGCTAATTTATTTTATATGCATTTGGGTCTAAAACATGATTTATTACCTCAATTAAGTATTTATCATGGATTAAGTAATTTATCTATTTCAAAAAGGAAAACAATCAGAATGAATAATCATGATACTATTTTTGATTATACTGTTAAGCAATTAGAGTATTATATAAATGCTGATTATCAATTGTCAAAAGGATTGAAAATTACTCCTGCCTTTCATTTTCTAAAAGTAAATGCTGATTTGACAAATGTTTCTTATGACACACTCAGTTATAAATATCAATATAGCAATAGTGCATTGAGTTTAAATAATTATGTTTTATCTTTAGGTATTACCAAAGAGTATAAGCTGTTTTCAATAAGTGCATTTACAACTTATTCTAATTTGAATAATGAAACCCAGTGGCAATTAGGTGCTACTGCAAATTATTTTCCATTTGGTAATCTGGATTATTATTCAGCTACGACATTGGCCATGTTAAATGTAAAATCAAAAGGAAGTAATCAAGGTGCAAATTCAGGAACGGGAAACAGGGAATCCAGATTGATATTTGATCAGTTATTTGGTGTAAAGGTTCTTCAAAAATTATGGATTGAAGGTTCTTTTACAATTGGAAATCTTGCAAATTACAATGAAAAGAACGCATTCATTGTTTATAACATTGCAGATAAGATAAATTTTAAATCAGGTTTTTCTTTAATTTATACACTTAATTCAAATTTTGAATTATCTTTGAGGTATCAATTTTTAAGCAGGGAAAGTAACTATTTATATTACAATAATTCAACAGAAACTACAGAAATATTAACTAATTATCAAAATAATACCATAATAGGAGGAATAAAATGGAAACTTTAAAAAGAACAATTTTAGTTGGCTTACTAGCCTTTTTTATTACAAATTTTAGTTTTGCTCAAAATTACAAGGAAATTCAGGACGCTTTCAGTGATAGCTATCAACATGAATCAAAAGCTGAATATCCCAAGGCAATCGAAGCAATAAAAAAAGTATATGATGAGAAATCGTATGAAATCAATTTACGTTTGGGTTGGCTTACCTATCTTTCGGGGTTGTTCACAGAATCAACTACATATTATCAGAAAGCAATGTTGATAATGCCGTTGTCAATAGAAGCAAAACTTGGTTTTGTAAATCCATCTGCTGCAATGGGTAACTGGGATCAGGTAAGAACACAATATACTGAAATATTAAAAATAGATTCAAAGAACTATACAGCAAATTACAGAATGGGTTTGATATTTTATGGAAAAAAGAACTATGCAGTTGCATTGAAATATTTTGAAGTAATAGCTAATCTTTATCCTTTCGATTATGATGCTTTAATTATGTATGCCTGGTGTAATTATTTCCTACAGAAGAATCGTGAAGCTAAAGTGTTGTTTAATAAAGCACTTATGAACAAACCAACCGATGCATCTGCATTGGAAGGATTAAGTCTTATAAAATAGTATCAGATTTTAAGATTTGAATGATTTAGAGAATTGCTGAAATCAGGAGCGATTCTCTAAATTTTTTATTCAGGTATAGTGAAAATAAATTTGCTTCCTTTACCAAATTCACTTTCTGCATATATTTTACCTCCCATTTTTTCAACAAATTCCTTACAGATAATTAAACCCAATCCATTCCCTTTTTCTTCGCTTTTACCTATAGAAATTTTATTTACATCAATACGGAATAAATCTTCAAGATTTTCTTTTTCTATTCCTATTCCATTGTCTTTGATGTATATGGTTGATTTTTTAGCTGATTTTTTTAAAGAAATATTTACTTCCCCATTTGGATTTGAAAATTTAATTGCATTTGTAATTAAATTTCTAAAAACAGTTTTTAATAAATCAATGTCTGCATTTATTATCGAATCCTTTTCAATGCTGTTTGTTAATGAGATTTTTTTCATTAGTGCTTTTTCACTCACAATACTAAACATTTCATTTATAAGATCATATAAATTTATTTTGCTCGGATTATTTTTAATTTTACCAGTTTGAGACCTTGCCCATGATAAAAGGTTGTCAATCAGTTCGTAAGTTTTTGAAGATGATTGAAATATCATTTCAGCAAATTCTCTCATTTGAGCAATATCCATTTCATTTTCAATAGACATCATTTCAGATAAGCCAATTATACTTGTAAATGGACTTCTTAGATCGTGTGCAATTATAGAGAAAAATTTATCTTTTGTTGCATTTAATTCGCGTAGTTGTATTTCTGAATTTTGCAATTCTATTTCAGCTTTCATTTGCTGAGTAATATCTTCATATACTGCAGCAAAATGACCATATTTTGGTGAAAATACAGATACTTTCAAGTATTTATTGAAAGCTTTGGAAAAATATTGCATTTTCTGTTTTTCACCAGTTAGAGCAACTTTAAGGTAGTTTTCAAATTGTTCATCAGATAATTCAGGGAATTTTTCTTTTATCGTAAATCCAATTATTTCATTATTATTTATTCCAGAAATCTCTTCAAATGCTTGATTTGCAGCTATAATTTTAAAGTCATACTCTTGATCCCCTTTATAAATAACCTGATTTACTGTTAATCCATTAATCATGTTGTCGAAAAGCAAGCGGTAATTCTGTTCACTTTCTTTTAATGCTAATGCTTTTAATTGATGTTCTTTAACCTCGTCCTGTAAATGGATTTTTGTATGAACCAACTCCAGATGAATCTTAACTCTGGCTAACAGTTCGGCCTTATCGAAAGGTTTTACAATATAGTCAACCGCTCCTAAATCAAATGCATGTACTATATTATCCTTATCTCCCAATCCAGTAATGAAAATAACAGGAATGTCCTTTAATAAATCATTGTTTTTAATCTTTCTGCAAAGTTGAAATCCATTACTATCCGGCAAAACAACATCAAGAATAATCAAATCGAATTTTATTTGTTCTAATAATATCCATGCTTCATCTGCATCAAATGCGGATATGGTATTAATTTTTTTTTTCATTTAATATTTTGGAAATAAAATGATTAATACTTCTACTGTCATCTACTATCAGAACATTTGATTCTTGCATAAAATAATGATTTATATAAAGATTTAAACTACGAAATTAACACATTTTTTTCTTATAAAAAGGATTTTTGTGATTTTTTTCTTAAAATAAATAGCTTTTCTGTTTTATTTTTTTCTTAATCAAGATTAATATTTCTTTACAGCAGAAAGATAATGTGTTGAATATGTGATTTGTAATATATTATAAACAAACTCTGTGCTTATACTCTAATTTATTATTTTTAAATGGGTTTTTTATTTATTTTCCCCAATTATCTTTATCTAAGCTCCTGTAGTGTATTGCTTCAGCCAAATGTTCTGTTTTGATATTTTCAGATGCTTCCAGATCAGCAATTGTTCTGGCAACCTTAAGGATTCTATCGTAGGCTCGGGCAGATAATCCTAATCTTTCCATAGCTGTTTTAAGAATTGTCATACCTGCTTCAGTTATCTCACAATGCTCTCTTAATATTTTACTGCTCATTTGAGAATTGGAAAATACACCTTTTTTATCTTCAAACCTTTTTTCCTGAATCATTCTTGCATTAACAACTCTTTCTCTTATAACTTCACTTTTTTCTGAAAGCTTTGAATTTGTTAGTTCTTTAAATGGAACAGGAACTACTTCCACATGAATATCAATTCTATCCAATAAGGGTCCGGATATTTTATTAAGATATTTTTGTACAACTCCGGGGCCGCATACACATTCGGTATCAGGATGGTTATAATATCCGCAAGGGCATGGATTCATTGCTGCTATCAACATAAAGCTTGCCGGATAATCAACCGTCATTTTGGCTCTTGAAATTGTAACCATTCTTTCTTCCATAGGTTGTCGCAATACTTCGAGAACTGCACGTTTAAATTCAGGCAATTCATCAAGAAACAGTACTCCATTATGAGAAAGTGATATTTCACCTGGTTGAGGATTTCCACCTCCACCTACAAGAGCTACATCGCTGATTGTGTGGTGAGGAGATCTGAATGGACGAACTGAGATGAGTGCCATATTTTTACTCATTTTACCTGCTACAGAATGAATTTTTGTTGTTTCCAATGCTTCATGCAAATTGAGTGGTGGTAAAATGGATGGCATTCGTTTTGCCAACATCGTTTTGCCTGCACCGGGAGGTCCTATTAAAATTACATTATGTCCTCCTGCAGCTGCAATTTCTAATGCTCTTTTTATATTCTCCTGTCCTTTAACTTCGGAAAAATCAAATTCATATTCATTCAAGCTGTTATAAAACTCTTCCCTGGTATTTATTACTGTTTTTTCTAGTTCGGTGCCATCTTTAAAAAAAGCAATTACTTCTTTAATATTTTCAACACCATACACATCAATTTTTGAAACTATGGCTGCTTCCCTTGCATTTTGTTTAGGTAAAATTATTCCTTTAAAGCCTTGTTTTTGAGCTTCTATAGCAATTGGTAAAGCTCCTTTTATTGATTGCAAACCACCATCAAGCGACAATTCGCCCATAATTATATATTGCCCTATTGTGTCAGCATTAATTTGTTCTGAAGCTGCAAGAATTCCAATGGCAATGGTTAAATCGTAAGCTGATCCTTCTTTACGTATATCAGCTGGTGCCATATTTACCACTATTTTTTTACCCGGTATTCTGAAACCAACATTTTTTAAAGCAGCTTCTATTCGTTGATGACTCTCTTTTACAGCACTGTCTGGTAAGCCTACCATGAAAAAATTAATTCCCTGATCAATGTTTACTTCTATAGTTATCGTAATGGCATTAACTCCATAAATTGCACTTCCAAAGGTTTTTACGAGCATAATTATTGTTTTTTAGGTTTGTATTTGGATAAATGTAAAATTTTCTGCGAATCATTTTCCTCTAATAATTCTGCTAGTGTGATTTTATTATTTTCATTCATATAAGCTTTTACAATTTGCCAACCAATCCATTCTCCAAATCTGGGAGGAGAATTGTTGAATCCTTTTGTAGTTGGTGCTTCTGTGAAAAATTGTCTTATTTTATAATAATCAACATTGTATAATAAATTGTTTTTAATAAAAAATGCCCAGATTTCTTCTTCATTTTTATTACACCATTCAAGTTGGTTTTTTGTATATGAAATCTTTAGTTCATCCTTTACTTTTGGTAACATAGCATCAGTAAAATATAATATTTTCCCTAAATAAATAATATTATCAAGTAATGTTTTGTTATCCGGATTAAATGATAAGTTGCTTTGTGCTATTGTTTTCATACAATCAATAACAATATTGCTACTATCCAGTCTGTTTGATATATAATGCGGAATTTTTACTGATGAATAAAGTTTGTAATCAGCACCTAAATACATATCCAAAGCTATTGCCATTACTGTATCCAAATAGATGATTCTATTGTTAAAATCCAAATATGAAATATACGTGTAAACTTTTGGGATTGTTTTGTTTGGAAAATAGTGTTTATAATAGGTAAAAGATTCTGAAAGATCTTTCTCTATATTAGTTACTTCCGGATATTTGTTGATAAGATCATCATAGATTTCATGCAGGGTTGGATCTGATATGTAGTTGTATAATTTAATGATATTTAATGTATCCTCTAAATTTCCATTCAGGAAAAAAGCATATTCATCTTTATACTTTCTGAGTTCATTTCTAAGATTATTTGCATCAATACTCATTAAAACTTTTTCATACCGATGAATTCTAATTTCAACTGCTTCTTCTTTTGGAATATCTATTGTTAAATTATTGCTGTTCTTGCTTTTACATCCCCAACTACTAATTAAAATTATAAAAAGGAAAATAAGAGTCCAAAACCTAAGTATAGAAGAAAAAAAATGAGTTAATGGAATTAGCTTTTCTGAATTTTTAGAGTACATTTTTTTATTATTCTGTCTTAATGTATAAAATCTTTTCAATATTCTGAAATTCATAAGTATAGAATGTTTTTTAATGATTGCTTACTATACATTGTACTAAAAGAATTTCATCCCCAAAGATACGTTTATTATTTTGGATTTGGTTGTCATATCATTATAATCGGAAATATTATTTATTCCCCATTCATATTTTACGTCTAAAGTGAAATTAAGAACATCAATACCCATACCGGCTTGAATTCCCCAATTAGTATTTTTAAAATTTTCTGTTGGAGATCCAGAAAAACTTGTTTCAATGCCATTTAACTGATACTTAATATCCTTGCCAATAATAAGGGAAGCCATAGGTCCTGCCATTATTCTTAGGTTAACCACTTTTAAATCAATTAATTTTAAGCCTATTAAAAAAGGAATATCTATCGTATTAAAATCATTTTGTTGAGTAAATATTGCATTTGAAGAGTTGGTATATTGAAAATCACCACTTTTTTTTGCAAAATAAGCTTCAGGTTGTAAATAAAACTTTGACAGATTGATTCTTACAAAAACACCTGCTAATAAACCATTTTTGCTTGCATCTTCAATTTCGTTAACATTTGCAATTTCGGTTATCATTTTTGAAGAATTAAATCCAATTTTGATACCTGCTGAGATTGGAGTTTGGCCATTAATATAATTTATCAATAGAAAGATGAACCCCATAAATAAATATAATCTTCTCATTTGTAATATAATTTTTGATTTTTAAAAGTAAAATTTATTGTATTTATTAATTTTTTATTTAAATTGTGTATTCTTGTGCGAATTTAGTTAATTTTGTTTTTCAATATTTAAAAATAACGAATAAAAAATTAAAAGAGTATGAAAAGATTGATTATAATTGCATTATGCATTGGTATTCTGTTTGTTTCGAATGATTTATTTGCTCAAAAAAAACAAAGAAGTAATATACAGCTGGGTGTAAAAATAGCACCAAGCATCAATTGGTTGAAAGTTACCGCTAAGGATTTTTCAAGAGACGGAAGTTCTTTCAAACTTTCCTGGGGATTTATTTCTGATTTTCAGTTTGCAGATAAGTATTTTTTTTCTACCGGTTTTAATGTGTTGTCAATGGGTGGGAAAATGAATTATACTGATTCAGTTATATTTGGTGATAATTCTCCCGCAAGACGAGGTGAACTAAAAAGAAGTTTCAGCATCAAATATGTGGAAATTCCAATTTCCATAAAAATGAAAACACGTCAGTTTGGTGATTTAACTTATTTTGGTCAAATAGGAATGGGATTAGGCATGAGAATAAGCGCATACAGTGATGATGATTTTTATTTACCTGGGTCATCTACAGCATTAACTACAAATGATAACAAAATTGAAGATCAGGTTAATTTTCTTCGGTTTTCAATGATTTTATCAGCAGGGGTTGAGTATAGTTTGGGTGGTTCTACTTCATTGTTTGGTGCTGTTACCTTTAATAATGGATTTACAAATGTTTTCGATTTTAAAAATAATATTGCTCCTTATGTTGCAGCCGATGCTGTTTCCAATAGTTTAGATTTAACCATAGGTTTAATGTTTTAAATTTTTATAGTAATTGAACTTGTCTATTGAAAAACATTCGTTCAAAAATTGATTTTAAATTCAGGGCTTTTTCTACATAGGGTTAAAGTTTCTTTTAAGTGTATTAAAATATTGATTTATCAGTCTTTATTATTGACAATATTTCATTAGACTCTTATAAGTAGCAGGTATTGAGAGTTTTGACAAAGTTCCATTTGTTTTTGTAATATATTAATAATCAATTTATTGTTTTTTTTGAAAAAGCTTTGTCAAAGTTAAACGAACTTTGGAATTTAATAAATTGTTTGTATTTCATCACAAATTCAATCATTTCATAATGCTTGCATTTCAAAATATAATTTATAAAGTGATTTTTACCGAAAACTTGTATTTAACAACCTTTAACTGATTTTTACAATTGTTCATTTTATAATTATTAATTTTGTAAAGTAATTCATTTATCCATTAACCATTTAAAAATAAAAGCAATGAAAAAGTTTAGTATCTTCGTATTTATACTTTCAACCTTTTTTATATTGAATACCAATGAAGTAAATGCAAAAAAGTTACAAGCTTTTCTAACTTATTCTTCATTTTATTCACCTCAGCAAGGTTCTTACCTGGAAACGTATTTGTCTGTTTATGGCAAAAGTGTAAATTTTGTTAAAAATCAGAATGGAAAATATCAGGCTACAATTGAAGTAACTATGATTTTTAAGCAAAATGAAACAATAAAAGATTATAAGAAATATGATTTACTTAGTCAGGAAGCTGATGATACACTTAAAATTAATTTCAATTTTGTAGATCAGCAACGATTTGCATTAGCTGATGGAAAATATACTTATGAATTATCTATTGCTGATAAAAACAGTATTAATAAACCGTATCATGTAAGCGATGAAATTGTAATAGATTATCCCTTAACCCAAGTTAATGTGTCAGGAATTGAACTGATAGAATCCTTTAAAAAGACAATAACTCCTTCAATTATTTCAAAAAGTGGATATGATCTAATACCTTATGTATCCGATTTTTATCCCGAAACAGTAGATAAACTTACCTTTTATGCTGAAATATATAATTCAGAACTTATTCTTGGTAAAGAAGATGCATTTTTAGTTTCCTATTTTATTGAATCTTACGAAAATTTAAAAACTATTCCTAATCTTATAAAAAAGAAAAGAGAGCAAACAAAAACGGTAAACGTTATTTTTGGTGAATTCGATATTTCCAGATTACCATCAGGCAATTACAATTTAGTAATTGAGGCAAGGGATAAAACTAATAAAATAGTATCGTTAAATAAAATATTCTTTCAACGGAGCAAACCGAGTATTCAATTTGAAATTAAAGATATAGCCGCTCTTTCTATTGATGAAACATTTGCTGCTAACTATATGGATAAAGCTGTTTTGGAGGATAATATAAGGTCACTTTATCCAATAAGCACAGAAATGGAAAGAATGTTTGTAAATGATAAATTGAAAAAAGCTGATTTGATTTTGATGCAACAGTATTTTTTTAATTTTTGGTTGCAACGTAGTGCCTCAGACCCTGAGAGTGCATGGAAAAACTATAAAAAAGAGGTTGATGTTGTAAACAGCAAATTTGGTACTAAGGTAAAAAGGGGGTATGATACTGATAGAGGAAGAGTTTATCTTGAATATGGTCAGCCTAATGAAATTGTTGACAGAGCATTTGATTCAAGTAGTGGCTTAGATGAAAGCTGGGGTTCAGTACCTTATCAGATATGGCATTATTATAAATTAAAAAATCAATCAAACAGAAAGTTTGTATTTGCAAACCCTAATTTAGCATTGGGCGATTATGAACTATATCATTCCGACGCAATTGGCGAAATAAATGATCCAAATTGGACAAACAGATTATCGCGAAGCAATGACCTGAATACAGATAATGATTCGCGTAATCCCAGAGGTAAAGCTGGAAATTATTTCAAAAATCCAAGATAGTAAATTGGTCGATTTTGCGAACTGAAAAATAAAAATAATCTGATTTAATAATATTTACATAAATCAGATAGAAAGTAGCTTATTATTCAAATAATAAGCTATTTTTGTAATTTCAAAATTGTGCTATAATTGTAATTGAAAATGAGAAAGATAGGTTTTTTTTTCTTTGTTTTTTTTGAGAAACTGATTTCAGTTTTGCCTTTTTCTTTTTTATATATTTTATCTGATTTCATTTATATTGTATTATTTTATGTAGTTAAGTATCGTAAAGAAGTTATTTTAAAAAATTTAAAAAACTCATTTCCAGATAAAACTATTTTAGAAATTTCAAAACTTCATAAGAATTATATGAAAATAATGGCTGATTTAATTGTAGAATCAGTGAAGTCATCACATATGAGTGAAATGGAAATTCTTAGCCGATTTGAAATCAAAAATCCGGAACTTATTGATGAATTATTTAAAAAAAGGAAAAGTTTATTTTTAGCCTGCGGACATACTGGAAGTTGGGAATTATCAGCAATGATTATTCCATTAATTACTAAATATAAGGTGTTTGCAATTTATCAACCTCAAACCAATCCTTATTTTGATACTTATATTAAGAAGATAAGAAGTACTTTTGGATTAAACCTTATTACTTCGCAACAAGCTTATCGAAAATTTATTGAATGCAAAAACGAACTGACATTAAATTTTATTCTGGCTGATCAATCGCCTTCAAAAGATGGTGATAATCATTGGACTACATTTCTAAATCAGGAAACAGCATTTTTTACAGGTCTTGAAAAGATGTCGAAAAGTTTGGATTTCGCTGTTGTTTTTTTAAGGATAATCAGAAAGCAACGAGGAAAATACATCATTGAATTTGAGCTTTTAACCGATAAACCTAAAGAGACAAAAAAAGGTGAAATTTCTGAAATGTATGTACTTGCACTTGAAAAATTAATTCATCAATATCCTGATAATTGGCTGTGGTCGCACAGAAGATGGAAACACAAAAGAATCAATTAAATGACAAAAACTGCTGTTGTAATACTTAACTGGAATGGACGAAAATTTCTTGAACAATTTTTACCTTCTGTAATTAAATTTAGTCATGAAGATGCCGAAATCATTATTGCAGACAATGATTCAACCGATGATTCCCTGATTTTTTTGAAAGATAATTATCCGGATTTAAGAGTAATATCGAATGGTGAAAATGGTGGTTTTTCAAAAGGGTATAATGATGCTTTAGTTCATATTGATGCTGAATACTATATATTACTAAACTCTGATATTGAAGTAACTGAAAACTGGATAAAGCCGATTATTAGATTAATGGATAATGACAAGCGTATTGCTGTTTGTCAGCCAAAACTACGTTCTTTTTACGAAAAGGAAAAATTTGAATATGCAGGAGCTGCCGGAGGATTTATTGATAAATATGGCTATCCTTTTTGTCGGGGCCGACTATTTCAAACGTTGGAAGTTGATAATGGTCAATATGATGATGTTTGCGAAGTTTTTTGGGCAACTGGAGCAGCTATGTTTGTTAGAGCTGAATTGTATCATAAATTTGGAGGATTAGATAATGATTTTTTTGCCCACATGGAAGAAATTGATTTTTGCTGGCGAATGAAGAATGAAGGGTATAAAATAATGTATTGTCCGGATTCTATTGTTTACCATGTTGGTGGTGGAACTTTACCAAAAAATAATGCAAGAAAAACCTATCTCAATTTTCGGAACAATTTTTTCTTACTATATAAAAACCTGCCATCCAATCAATTATTTGTAGTCTTTGTAGTAAGGTTGTTTTTAGATTTTGTTGCTGGGTTAAAATTTATGAGTGAAGGTGGTTTTAAAGATTTAAAAGCTGTTGTTCATGCTCATTTCAGTTTTTATGCTTCAATGAGAAAAAATTATAAAAAACGCAAAAATATTCATCATAAGCAAGTTACTCAAATGTACACACGTAATATTGTTTGGGAATATTATATTCGTAAAATCAGACTTTTCAATGATTTGCAAAAAGGCAGATTTACGACATAAGACTTAAAATCGCTAATCTGTAACCTTTTAAACCAAAACCACTTATACTTCCTTTGCATTTTTTTGCAATCAACGATATCTGACGGTAATCCTCTCTTGCAAAAATATTGGAAATATGAACCTCAATAACAGGAGCATTAATTGAATTAATAGCATCAGCAATTGCCACTGATGTATGTGAATAGGCCCCCGCATTTAATATGATTCCATCAAAATTAAATCCTGTTTGGTGTAATTTATTTATTATTTCACCTTCAACATTACTTTGATAGTACTCTATTGTTAATTGATAAAATTCTTTTCTTAAATCTATTAGATACTCTTCAAAAGTGATGTTTCCATATATTTCAGGCTCTCTTTTGCCAATCAGATTCAAATTTGGTCCATTGATGATGATGATATGCATAAACTACTTTTTTTCAAAAGTACAGAAAAAACAAATTAAACTATTAAAAAAACAAATATTTTTTCAATAATCTTAAATTTGCTTTTTTTCCGGTGTAAATGCTACAGTCCCGACTTATCGGAATAAATACCCTGTGAAGCGATTAAATGAAATTTCTTGACCTTGTTATCAAGCATTTCGATTAATTTGTTTAGGCGATATACTTTGGTTTCTTCTTTTTTTGCTGATAATAACCAGTTTACATATCCTTTTTGATGCGTATATGATAAATCATTAAAAACTCTGGCAGCTAAGGAATTTTCTTTAAATACGTTGGCTAAAAAATCAGGAATATCTACTTTTCTTTCTTCAACATCATTTTTTAAAATAACGGTAATTCTGTCGCCATGTTTTTTGTTTAATTTATCTCTTATTCCTTTTAATACCAATAAAGTATAAAAAGATGTATCCGATTTCATAATTGAGCCTTTGTAAGGAATTCCATCAAAACTTGCTCTCACTTTTATTTTTCCCTTTTTACCAAATACCTTTTCAACATCAAAAGGTATTTCCACATAAGCTGCATTTGGATAAAATGGAGTGGATATTAAGATGGCTTCAAATGTCATAGATAATTAAAATTCAGAAATATTGGTAGCAATGGTAAAGAAGTGTGATGAGCCTGACAGGTGTTGAATAACATTGGCGTAACTCAAATAAAAGCGTGAAACTCTAAACCCGAATCCCCAAGAAAAACCAACGGTTGAAAGTGCAGATTCCACTTTCATTTCCTGACGCCTTTGATAATTGTATCCCAAACGGATATTAAAACTTTCAGAAGGCATAAATTCTACACCTGCAACAATATGTCGCATTAATTTATCACCAAAAAGTGATAAATCGCTCTTTTCAATTTTTTCACCGGTTAAGGGATCTGTTTTTACACTGGGATTCAATGGATCTTCATAAGTCAGATCCCATTTTTCGAGATGATTTAATAAAAGAGAGAAGCGGAAAGGAGCATGTCCCAGTTTTTTCGATATACCTAATTGAATTTCAAAGGGTAAGCTTTCCTTATTGTCCTCTCTGTAATAGGATAATTGTCTTCCAATATTCTTTAGCATTAATGACGCTGTAAATCTTTTAGCTGCGTTGTGATAGGTTGCAGCCAAATCAATTGCAACACCAAAAGAATTGTATGTTTCAAAACTTGAATTTATAATTTTAAGATTGCTACCCAATGAAAAGTTGGAATCCAGCATTTTCGACCAGCC
>CAIZXK010000574.1 GCA_903936865.1 uncultured Bacteroidales bacterium
AAAACAGGATTAAAGGCATTTGGATACGTGATATCATGTATGAGGATTAATGACGCTGAAATCTATTTAAATGTGTCTAACATGTGCTCTTTTTGCGGATGGTCAACAACAACCCAGGTCTATTTAGGATTAGGAGAATTAATAAAAAATAAAATAATAGCTCCAAGTGTCAATTCAAATCTTTGGTTCATCAACCCGAATGTAATTTTTAACGGTGATCGAATTGCATTTATCAAAGAGTATAAACTGAAACAAACAAAAAATTTAGGTGCTTCGCAAGGTGTTTTATTTCCCCCCCCCGCCCCCGAGGGGGAGCAAGTTTAAGAGGCATTATCCGCAAAAATGAAAGGCTGGTCAGAGCGAACATTTTTGCGGATAATGCCTCTTAAACTCATCAAACAAACGTGAGCGAAGCGAACACAGATTAAATTCAAACTTTACAGAATTCGTGCTCCCTATGTGATATTCGTTTAATTTGCCACTTTTCACCATTAATTTTAATTGTCTTTGGTTCCTTTTTGGAAATGACGGCCTCTGACAAATTGAATTTATGTTCTTTCCTTAAAAACTCTCTTAAGTCATATTTCGTCTTAAAATACAATGGTTTTTCTATTGGTTTTTTTTCAACCGGCTTCTTATCTACCAACTTCCCATTTATCTTTTTAAAATGATACATCACTCTGCAAGTATCTGAACAGAATTTTGCTGTTATTCTTTTGGCGTGAAAATCAGTATTGCAATTCAAACATTTTGCTTCGTAGTGCCAACCAGTTACTACACGAGGTTCAGACACATACTTCATTTTTTGTTCCATCTTGATTGTATTAAATTGTCATGTAAATATATTAATTATATTAACGTTAACAAACGTATAAAAATATTTGAAAATAAATTTGTTTGTTTAGATTAATTTACATATATTTGTAACGTTATCCGAAACGGACACGGGCAACGCTGGAGAGCGACCCGCAAGGGATAGGATAACTCCGTGAAAATGACCCTCAGAAATGAGGGTTTTTTTTTTGGTTTACGTTAACACGTAAATCAGGGTAATATATAAGAAATAAGAAGTAAGTATCTGTAAGTAATTGATAATCAATATAGCATTGTACGGAAATTGCATACACTTTGTACGGAAAATGGCGGTAAAATGTACGGAAAAAAATGTTAAAAAACATACATTTTGTATGTTTACAAGTTGCAAAATGTACTATTTTTGATAAATATTTCCGTACATATTGTATGGAAAATAAAATTAACACAATGGCAGCTAAAAAAATTTCAGGAGTTGAGAAGTATGTTAAAAATCCATTTTTAGAAGATGGAGTATTGACAATTAAGAAGGGAAAATCAACTGTTATAGCCGGGAGCACAAAAAAAGTAATGATTGACACAGAAACAGGAGAAGCCGAAGGGCTTGTTTTGTTACATAAATATAAAGAAGTTGATAAGGATCAATTTATAAAACTGTATTTAGGAGAGATAAAAAGCCTATTTGAGCTGTCTAAAACAGGATTAAAGGCATTTGGATACGTGATATCATGTATGAGGATTAATGACGCTGAAATCTATTTAAATGTGTCTAACATGTGCTCTTTTTGCGGATGGTCAACAACAACCCAGGTCTATTTAGGATTAGGAGAATTA
>CAIZXK010000575.1 GCA_903936865.1 uncultured Bacteroidales bacterium
AAAATTGTGGTTAAAGCTGCATCATTTTGTGGAGGTAAAAATTCATCAGCACCAATACAAGGAGGACTCAAACGTGGAGCACCATCAATATCAGTAGTAATTTCAGGTAAGCTGATACCCATACCATACAATAGGCCGTTAAAAGTATGCAAATCAGATAAACTGTTAAATAATGGATTGATATTTACAGAGTTTGAGTCTTTTAGTGTAACAGCAGTTAATGCTGCTAAATTAGCATAAGCAGTAGTTCCCCAATAAGAAAATGAGGTTCCAGTAGAATAGTAATTGTTATAATTTGAAACACTTACTGAAGTACCTTCAACATAGATAGGATATTTATTACTCTGTAAATTATTATTCATTAATTCAATACCAGTACTTGAACTTACTGTGTTTATTGCTCTTGTATCGGTTACACTGTTTCCATTAGAAACAACAGAATTTGAATAAACCTTATATTTCGTACAGGTATTTAAACGAATACCATAAGCAAAAGTAGCACCATTTAATACACTTATCATATTATTAGCAATCAAACCTTTTGAACTATCGGCAGCAATGCTGTTTTCTGCAAGGATACCATACATATTGGTACCACCGGTAAGATTGATTGTGTTTTTTGTAATAATATCAAAATGATTGGCATATTGAATATAAATACCATATTTATTAGCATTTGTGCTAGATGAAATTACTGTATTGGAATCAATTATAACATTATTTAAATATTGAGCATAAATACCATACACTTGTGATTGTGTAGAAACATTATTTTTAATTGAAACAAATTCTAAAGGTAAAGATGAAGTTCCTTTAATATTAATTGCTCTTGATCCTTTTTCTAATCTGTTTCTTTGAAAATTATTATAATTATTTATACCAATTGCTTCAATGTTTACTAAAGCTTGATTTTCGGCAGTACCATAATATCCAACAATATAGTTACCGATAAAGTTATTATAAGTTGCGCCGTTTGTTAATATAATTGCTTTTGAGTTTGCTGAATCAGCTGGAGCAAACTTTATGTTTTTAAAGGTTACATAATCAGCTCCATTCAATTTAACAATCCAGTTTGCTGCTGCCGTTGAAGTATAATTCAACACGACAGAAGTACTGTCGTTTGTTGCAGCTTTAAATGTTATTGTATTAGTTGCTGATGCACCACTAATTTCAGGAATGGTAAGTTGTTCCGGGTAATTGCCTGCTGCTACATTGAATGTAACCGGACCGTTAATGCCGCATTGAGTTAAACCGACCAATGCTTCTGCAAATGTTGCAAAATTTGCTCCGGTTCCACCAATTGTATAAGAACCATTTAACTGATTTGCACAGGCATAAAAATTAAGATATGCTGTATCGTTAATATTATTCTGATCTAAGCTATCATTAGGTAATTCTGACCATACTTTTAATGCGTGAGGCCCAACAGCAAGATTTAAACTTCCAATAACAACAGGTATTGAAACCGAATCCTGATTTAAACTTCCTGTCCATGGATAAGAAGCTGGAACACCACCATCGATTGAATATTTAATAGCTGCTTTGGTTAAAATAGCTGAGCCATAATTCTTAATCTTTGCTTCAACATTAAATGCCTGACCTGCAGTAACACCACCTGTAGGATTGGTTATCTGAGGAATTCCCGCATCCTGAGTTAAACCGGAAACACCTCCTATGATTAATTTCATATTCGGGCGATTAGTTGAAGAACTAAAACCTGTAGTTGGTGTACAAACATCGGCAGCATCAGCATTTCTGTAAACAACAGAATTAAACGATGTAGTTGTATATCTGGTCAAAGCATTATTTAAATAACTGGAGTTATTGAAACAAACTTCAACGACTAAATTATCAACACCATTCCATATAAACGGAGTAGTAAAAGTATGGGTATTCCAACCGGCTACTTCAGTGAAAGATGTTGCTGAATAGGCAAGTTGTGTATTTGCAACCCAGGTACCTGAAACCAATGCTGCTAATGGTGTATGACCTACTCTGATTTCAAAATTCTGCAGAGGAGTACCTTGTACTGTTGCAACATCAAATGCTACAGACATTAATGGTCCACCTGCAGCACCCAATGCATTTAATTCAGCTTTGGTTATCAATATCTGATGTTTTGCACCCCAATAAAAATTACCATAAGGTGCAGGATAGCTTGTAGTTGTATTGGTAGCAGTACCGGTACCAACGATAACTGTACCACCACTACTGTATTTGGTAAAGAAGCTATAATAACCACTTAGTGGTTTTATAGTTGTATTTAAAGCTGAGGAAGCATCTATAGCAGTAAGGTAATAGGTAACTTTTTTGCCCCATCCCGGAAATGGAATTGCTCCGGTATATAAACTATCAATTGTTGGAGATTTAGTTAAGCCTAAATGAATAAATGAACCATTTCCAACTTTATACATTGCAAAAACAGTATCAATACCAGTATTATCAGTTACATAAGCAGAAATTGAATAGGGACCGGCAGAATAAATTGTATCGATAGGATAAGTAGTCATCGTAATAACAGGAGGTACTAATTCGGAAGGACTTGCTGTAATTTTAATGTCATCAAGCAACCATCCGTATCTTCCTGCTCCAAGTGGATTTCCACTTCCGTTGTATTTAAACCTTATCTTTACATTTCCTTGATTGGCAGCTATTGAAGAAATATCAAATTTTTCGTTTTTCCACCATGAATTTGTAGGTTTGGTCAGAGTATCTCCCGGACTCCAATCTGTGTTATAGGAATTCTCACTGAACTTATTCAGTGCCATTACTCCAGTGCCCATATATTGAGCGGCACCAAGTATTGTCCAAGTTGTACCACCGTCAGCTGATACTTCAATTTGACCACCATCTGCAAAATACATTTTACAGATCTGAGAGAACTCAAGAATAACATAAGTATTCCCAGTAGTGGAAAATGAATTGGATGTCAGATAAATTGTTTTTCCATTTTGAACCCTGTTTGAATCGGATCTAACTCCCGATTTTGCAAGGTAACTTGAAAGTGACCAGGGAATGAAATTCGTAGTTGGAAAACCTGCCTCATCGGCCGTGGAAATCAAACTATCTCCTCCTGATGGTAACTCAAAATTTTCATGAAAAACAATAGTTTGTGCAGAAACAAATAAACTCAATGTTACTGCGACTAAAAAAAATAACAGTTTTTTCATAATGAATAAAAAGTTAATGAATAAATAAAATTAATAAAAAAAAATATGTTTAGTTTAAAATTTGCCTAGGCAAAATTATTGCCTACAAATATAGAAAAATTATGAATTTCAAAAAAAATATTTTGCAATTATTTTGTTAAATTATTGAATTTTCAGCATAGTTATATTTTAGTTTAAATATATAGTAATTTATTCTATTTTTACAATATTACAGTTACAGAGCCTTTTTTTTGAATAATTGTATGATTTGGAAGACTATAATGCAACAAATAAAAATATACACCTTGTTTAACAAATTCATTTAAATATTTTCCATCCCAACCTACTTCAGGATTATTAGTTTCAAATATCATCTGACCAAACCTATTGTAAATTTGAAAGAAATAATTTTCATTGCTAAGAAAAACTGCAACAGGTTTAAAGATTTTGTTTATCCCTTCCGGTGAAAATGCGTTTGGAATATACATTTCAGGCTGTTGTATTATTTCAATTATATTTGAATTACTCTGTTCAACAAAATTATATATTGAATTACTTTGTTCTTTTGCCTGAATAAAATAGTTAAACTTTCCATTTCCAGAAATAAAATCTTTTACATCATCTAGGTATTGATATACGGTACCCGGAATAGATGAAGAAATTAGAGCTATAGGATTTGAATTAAAAATCCCATTAACAGCACGATAAACATAATAGCCATCAACATTACCTGCCCAATCTCCATAATCAGACCAATTTAGTTCGTTGGTATAACTATCATACGTTTTTCCTTGCAATAGTATAGAATGAGCCGTATTTGATGTTATTCCAGTATTTCCACAACTGTCAATTGATGTTGTTTTATAATAGTAAACATTAGATGATGTATTTACTTTGAAATCATTATATGAAAAATTGGCAAGATTTGTAAAGGGAATAGTTGCTATTTGAGAATATACACCAGATGAATTTGTTGATCTAAGTAATTGATAACCCTGTATATAATTAGTAGGATCTGTGTAAATTTTTACTTCTATCTGATTTTCACCAGTAACAGAAACGCTTCTTATATATAAAACAGTAGGATTTAATGATTTTATTATTGAGTAACATTTTATACAAGAAGAAGAAGTTTTATTGGTAGTAGTTTCAAAAGCTTGAATGTAAAAGCAATAGGTTGTACTATCATCCAAATTATCAATGCTATAATTTAGAGAGTTATTACTTAATGTAGCAATCGTATTGTAAGGGTTTCCATTTTTGCTCATTAAAACCTTATAACCATTAATAGTTGGATTCATATTGATGTAAGGAGTCCAATTTAGTGTAATTTTATTTTCACATTTACTATAGTTACTTGTTAAATGTATGGTATTGTGAATATTGCTAAACAAACTGGTGTTAAAACAAGTATCAAAAGCGGCAATTCGATAACCTTGTGCCGAATTACATGGATCAAATAAAACATCTGTATAACTACTGCTTAATTTACCCCAAACAGTATCTAAAGCAATACAAGGAGAACCATGACATATTATATATCCCATTACATCATTTGAAGGACTGGGTTGCCATCCTATCTTTACTTTTCCTGTAACTATATTTACACTTACAGTATCTATTCCATTGGATATAGGTGCTATAACATCTTCAAAAAGCTTTTTATCTATTGATGAAACTGATTTACAGCCCGAAAAATCTTCAATTTCAACTCTGTAATAAACAGTATCATGGCACACATTAATGGTGTCATTATAATTTAAATTTAATGTAGAATCGATTTTTGTCCATAAATTTAATGAACCATTTTTACGAAATATTAAATACTTATTTGACGAAGAGGAAAGAAGAGGAATTCTGATAGGATTCCAATTTAAACTTGCTATTCCTGTACCGGTATTTGTTACTGTTAATAATATACTTTGCAAAGTATCTGATGGTTGCGATAATGTGTTTTGATTAGATTTGCAAATAATATAATAGTAATAAGTCTGAATAGTTGCATTAACATTTAAATCATTATAATTTAACTGATTTATATTATTTATACTATCTATTTTAATAAATGGACCTAAAGCTGAATTGCTTCTGAAAATATGATAACTATTAAATCCATTAACATCAGTTGGAGCTAGCCAGTCAAGTGAAATTTTTCCATTAGTGTTGACTGATATACAATGCAATACTGGTGAATTCAGAGAATATAACTGAAGCACCATAAAAAACTGTAATAATATGAATATTCGTTTTTTTTGCATTTAATTATATTAGACTCTAAATTAATAAAAAAGTTGTATTTTTTAATAATTTATTTTTTACCAACGATTAATTCAATAAAATTATTGTTTGTAAAGTATTTGTTTGCTATAATATACAATTCTTCAGCTGTTGTATCCTCAATAGATTTTAAGTATTTTGAGTAATAATCAAAATTCAAGTCATATAGAATTAAAGGTTTTATAGCTTCTGCAATTGCAAAAGGGCCATCAATGCTTCGAATAAATTCACCATATTTATAATTTTTAACCAAGTTTAACTCCTCTTTTTCAACAATATCCTTAGTTAATCGCTCAATTTCAAAGTAAATTTCATGTATGGTTTTTTGAGAATATTCTTTACCAACTTCAGAAGTAATAAAAAAATAACCCGAATACTTTAAAGGTAGGAATGCTGAACCTATTCCATAAGTATAACCTTTGTCTTCTCTTATGTTTTTCATCAATCTCGATCCAAAATATCCACCTAAAATAGTGTTTAACATTTGAAATTTGAAATAATCGGGATTATGAAAATTAAACATTTCTTTTCCAATTCTTATAGCAGATTGAACTGCATTATCCTTAACGATATAGTGCTTAAGCTCATTGATACTATTTGGATTGATATAGGGCTGTAATGATATTTGATTGCTTCCCCATTTGGAATTTCCAAAATATTTATCTAAAAGATTCATACAATCAAATTCAATTTTGCCAGAAATTAATATTTTACAATTCATAGAACTTAAAAAATTATTATGAAAATATTTTAAGTCATCTGTTGTTGTTGATTCAATATCAGTAATATCGGCAATTGCACCATAAGGATGTGTTGCTCCAAATATTATTTCTGTAAATTTTGTTCTGGCAATATAATTTACCTTTTCCTTATTAATTGTTAGTTGAGATTTTTGTTTTTCACTGAAAATTTGAAGCTCATTCGTTGGAAAGCAAGGATATTTTATTATTTCCTCTACTATAGGTAAAATCCTATCTAAATACTTAGTTAAGCAATAAACCGAAATTGTTGCAAAATCCCTGTCAATTTCTTTCTCAATATAAGCACCATAAAAATCGAATGTTTGTGATATTTGTTCTGAGCTATAACTTTGAGTCCCTTCTGTTAGTAATTGAAGACATGAGAATGCTGAGAATTTTTTTTGCTGGTAATAAGTTCCTGCTTCAAATAGAAATTCTATTTTTACTAATTCCTGAGTTCCTTTATTAATTTGATAACAAGGTATTCCATTTGCAAAAATGGTCTTATATGGCAATAAACTTTCAATCCCGAATAAATCGGGATTGAATTTTGTTATTTCCGGAGAAACAGATCTATTTAAAATGTCTTGCATGCTTTATCTTATAATGTTTACGTGTCCGTTAATTGTTTGTGGTTTATTTAATTCATCAATATATTTAATACTATAAACATAAGTTCCCATTGGTGCTGGATTTCCTTTGATATTACCATCCCAACCATCATCAATATTTTTAGAAGTATATACAACTTGCCCTGATCGGGATACAATTATTATCTCAAATTTACTTATTCCATTTCCAATTGCCTTGAAAACATCATGTTGTCCATCACCATTTGGAGTAAATGCATTTGGAACATATATAGCCTGACAATTTGAAACAGTAACTGTAATTAAACCTGTTTTTCTATTTCCGTTTTCGTCAATTACAGCAACGCTATAATCTGTTGAGATATCAGGACTCACATAAATTTCCTGAGATCTTTCACCGGTACTCCATAAAAAAGTTTTACCGCCATTTACGAAAAGTTTCGCTTTTTCTCCTTTACAAATATTTTGATCAGTTGAAAAAGTAATTTCTGAAACTTTTGTATTTGTAAATGTATAGTTAACAGGTTGAATATTTTTAGTTGCATTATCAGCTATTACAGAATTTTTTGTTGTGTTGGAATTAGCATTATTTAAGCTGTTTTTATCATCCTGTTCACTCTGTTTTTTCTCATTTTTCTCAGCAATATTTGTTTGAGTAATAGGAACAGCATTTACTTCGATTGGTTTTCCCTTTGAATTGATTGAATAAGTTTCTGAATTTGTGTTTTTTATAGGATTTCCATTTCTTTCTTGAGAAATATTTTTATTTTTAAAATCCTTGTTGTTGTTATTCGCTTTAATTATAGTTTTATTATCTGTAATTTGATTTTTATTTATTGTGCCAACGTTTTCGTCTTTAATTATTTGATTATTTTTTTGTTGAAAAAAATAAAACAAAATAACTGATAAAGTAATTATTATTGAACTACTTACAATAAACTTTGCAGATTTTAAAATAGATGTTTTTTGAATAAAAGAAGGTTTAATTCCTTTTTCAATATTACTCCACACCTTTTCAGAAGGCTTTCTTTCAAAATCCCTGAAAGCTTCCCTGAAAAAACTATCATTGTTATTATTGTTTTCCATTGGTGTTATATTAAATTTTCTTTTTTTACCAATACTTTTTGTAAACTCCTCTTTGCCTTCATCAATTGAGATTTTGATGTATTAATTGAAACCCCAAGCATTTCGGCAATTTCTTTATGACTATAGCCTTCTATTTCGTATAAGTTGAAAACCAAGCGATAACCTTCAGGCAAATTGTGAATAACTTTTAAAAGATACTCAACTGATAAATTATCAAAATTAAGTTTTTCATCCTCAATTACTTCTTGAATTTCATCATAATCAACTCCAAAATAGTGTTTTAGATTGCTCTTATAGTAATTTAGTGATGTGTTTACAATTATTCTGCGAATCCATCCCTCAAAAGAACCTTCATTCCGGAATTTGTCTATGTTGTTAAAAACTTTGATAAATCCTTCCTGTAGAGCATCTTCAGCTTCATCTATATTACGAAAGTACCTTATGCAAACACCTAGCATTTTAGCAGCATATTTGTCGTATAAAGTCTTCTGAGCTTTTTTGTCTCCTTTTTTACATCCGTTTATAAGTTCAGCTTCTGAAATCATTTGCGTTTTTTAGACAGTAAAAGTTCTTAATTTGGTGTCTGTGTCTTGTTTTTTATTGAATAATAATATAATTTTGAACAATTCTCTTTTACAAAAATCTTATTAGCCAATAATTTAACATCCTCTATGGTAACTTTATTATAATTATTAATTTCTGTGTTTATTAAATTTGCATTTCCTAATAATTCGTAATATGCAAGATTCATTGCTTTATCAATAGCTTTAATCTGAGAAATCACAGTTACAGATTCTACTTTGTTTTTAAGCTTTTGTAATTCTGAATCTTCAATTAATTTTGATTTTAATTTTTCCAATTCAGCATCTATTCCATTTTCAGCATCCTGCATTGTAATACCCTTGTGAAGTTTGCCAGAAACTACAAATAAACCGTTATCAATATCACCTGTAAGGTAAGCGTTTACTTCACTGAACAATTTTTGTTTTTTTACCAATTCCTGATTAAATCGAGATGATTTGCCATTAGATAATATATCAGAAATCAAATCAAAAGTGTAGTATTCATTATCTGTTCGTTTGCAAATATGATATGTTTTGTAAATAGCATCATAAGGGACATCTCTTTCCACAGTCAATATTCTTTCTTCTGATTGTTCTGGCTCTTCTGGTAAATTTCTTATATTTTCAATACCGGAAGGAATATTAGCAAACCACTTTTTACAAAGTATTTTGATTTCTTCAGTTTCTACATTTCCTGTAATTACAAGAATAGCATTGTTTGGGCGATAATATTTAAAAAAAAATTCTTTTACATCTTGAATTCCGGCATTTTCAATATGAGAAATTTCCTTACCGATTGTGCTCCATTTATAAGGATGTATAGTATATGCCAAAGGACGCAATAATAACCATACATCTCCATAAGGCTGATTTAGATAGCGTTGCTTGAATTCTTCAATTACCACATTTCTTTGTACCTCCAATGATTTTTCAGAAAAAGCCAATTCGTTCATTCTGTCTGATTCAAGCCAAAATGCAGTTTCCAGATTTTGTTTTGGGATTGATAAATAGTAATTTGTAATATCATTATTTGTAAATGCATTATTCTCTCCTCCTACATTTTCCAATGGCTGATCAAAAACAGGAATATTCTTTGATCCACCAAACATTAAATGTTCAAAAAGATGTGCAAACCCGGTTTTTTCAGGATTTTCGTCACGTGCTCCAACATTATATAAAATATTTACAGCAACGATAGGAGTTGACTCATCCTTGTGAACCAATACTTTTAACCCATTATCAAGTATAAATTTATCAAAAACAATCATTTTTTATTTATTAATTAGAATCAGCAAATATAAAAAGAAAGAATTGATTTTTTATAAATGTCTTTTGGTTGAAAATAAATTTATAATTTTGCAGCAAAGAAATTAATGTTTACCATATTTAATTAACAAGTAAATTATGCAAAAAGATAATCAGATTTTTGATTTAATCGAACAGGAACGTCAACGCCAAATGCATGGTATTGAATTAATAGCTTCAGAAAACTTTGTAAGTGAACAAGTTTTGGCAGCTATGGGCTCTGTTTTAACCAATAAATATGCTGAGGGCTATCCTGGAAAACGTTATTATGGAGGATGTCAGATAGTTGACCAAACAGAACAACTGGCTATTGACAGAGCAAAAGAATTATTTGGTGCTGAGTGGGCAAATGTTCAACCTCATTCGGGAGCTCAGGCAAACATGGCGGTAATGTTAGCTTGCTTAAAACCTGGCGATGTATTTATGGGATTAAATTTATCTCATGGAGGTCATTTATCACATGGTTCTCCAGTAAATTCATCAGGTATTCTTTACAAAGCAATTGATTACAGTGTTGAAGAAGAAACAGGTCTAATCAATTATGATACAATGGAAGAAACAGCTTTGAGAGAAAGACCAAAATTGATTATTGCTGGTGCATCAGCTTATTCGAGAGATTGGGATTTTGCCCGTATGCGTGTTATTGCCGATAAAATCGGAGCTATTTTGTTGGCTGATATTTCGCATCCTTCAGGATTAATAGCCAAAGGTTTATTAAACAATCCTGTTCCTTATTGTCATATCATTACAACCACAACTCATAAAACATTAAGAGGACCTCGTGGTGGATTAATTTTAATGGGTAAAGATTTTGAAAACCCATGGGGATTAAAAACACCAAAAGGTGAAATTAAAATGATGTCAGCATTATTGGATTCAGCTGTATTCCCTGGTATTCAGGGTGGTCCGCTCGAACATGTAATAGCAGCAAAAGCAGTTGCTTTTGGCGAAGCTTTAACTGACAGCTATCTGGAGTATATTCAACAGGTTAAAAAGAATGCTGCCAGGATGGCTGAATTATTTGTAGCTAAAGGGTATAAAGTTATTTCCGGAGGCACAGATAATCATTTG